>WFVA01000068.1 GCA_015491895.1 Albidovulum sp.
GAAGGGGGCAAGGGCCTCGTAAGCCTCGCGGGTGATGGCGGCATGGGCGGAGATGTCGAAATCGCGCCCGAGTGCTGCGGCCCGGCCCGAGAGGGCGGCGTATTCGGCGAAGATCTCGGCCTCGTGGCTGTAGGCGAAGGACGCGCCCCAGCCCATGCGCCGGGCCACATCGCAGAGAATGCGCCAGTCAGCCCGCGCCTCGCCCGGCGCCGGCAAAAAGGCGCGCTGGCGCGAGATGCGGCGCTCGGAATTTGTGACGGTGCCGGATTTCTCCCCCCAGCCGAGCGCTGGCAGAAGCACGTCGGCGCGCGCCGTGGTATCGGTGCGGGTGATGTCCGAAACCACGGTGAAGGGCACGGCGGCGATCGCCTCGGCCACCTGGCCCGCGCGCGGCAGCGAGACGGCCGGGTTGGTGCCGATGATCCAGAGCGCCTTGATCTTTCCCTCCGCGCAGGCGCGGAACATGTCCACCGCCTTGAGCCCGGGGCGATCCGGGATCGGGGCAGGCGCCTGCCAGAATTCGGCCGCCGTGGCGCGGTGGGCGGGGTTTTCGAGATCGAGGTGGCAGGCCAGCATGTTGGCAAGCCCTCCGACCTCGCGCCCGCCCATGGCATTGGGCTGGCCGGTGACCGAGAAGGGCCCCATGCCCGGCCGCCCGATGCGGCCCGTGGCGAGATGGCAGTTGATGATGGCGTTCACCTTGTCGCTGCCGTGGGCGGACTGGTTGACGCCCTGGGAATAGACGGTGACGACACGCTCCGTGCCGAGCCACAGATCGATGAAGCGGGCGATCTCGCCGGCCGGCAGGCCCGAGGCGGCCGGGTCGGATGCGCGCGCGGCGGCAAGCGCCTCGTCCAGCCCCTCCACATGGGCGCCCAGATAGGCGCGATCCAGCGCGCCGCGATCGGCGATGGCCGCCAGCAGCGCATTCCACAGCGCCGCGTCGCCGTCAGGCGCGATGGCCAGATGCATGTCCGCCGCCTCGGCGCTGGCGGTCCGGCGCGGATCGATCACCACCAGCCTGAGCTTCGGGTTCTTCTCCCGCGCGGCCTCCAGGCGGCGAAACAGCACCGGGTGGCACCAGGCCATGTTGGAGCCCGCGAGCACCACGAGATCGGCCTCTTCGAGATCGTCGTAGCTGCCGGGCACGGTATCGGTGCCGAAGGCACGCTTGTGGCCGGCCACCGACGAGGCCATGCACAGGCGCGAATTGGTATCGATATTGGCCGAGCCGATGAAGCCCTTCATCAGCTTGTTGGCGATGTAGTAATCCTCGGTGAGGATCTGCCCCGAAACGTAGAGCGCCACGCTCTCGGGGCCGTAGGTCTCGATTGCCTCGGAAAAGCGGTGCGCGACGAGATCGAGCGCCTCTTCCCAGCCGGCGCGCCGCCCGCCGATCTCCGGGTGCAGGAGGCGGCGCTGCGGCCCGAGCGTCTCGCCAAGGGCCGCGCCCTTCGAGCACAGGCGGCCGTAATTCGCCGGGTGATCGGGATCGCCCTCGATGCGGCCATCGGCCCGGGCAAGGATGCCGCAGCCCACGCCGCAATAGGCGCAGGTGGTGCGCACCGGCGCGCCGGGATTGCCTGCCTTCGGGCCCTTGCTCATGCCGCCTTCCTCTTGGCGAGCCACTGGGAACTGACGAGGATGCGCCCCTCGCGGATGCGGATCTCATGGGTGCGCACCCGGCCCTCGTCGGCGCCCCGGGCCATGCCGGTGGCAAGATCGATCACCCAGTTGTGCAGCGGGCAGGTGACGGCGGTGCCGTGCACGATGCCCTCCGAAAGCGGCCCGCCCTTGTGGGGGCAGCGGTCGTCAAGCGCGAAAACGCGATCGTCATGGGTGCGGAAGATGGCAATGCAGCCCTCTGCCGTTTTCACCACCCGCGCGCCGCGGGGCGGGATATCCTCGAGCGCGGCGATGTCGATCCAGTCGGTGGTTTCGGTGTTCATTCTGCGGCCTCCCTCGTGAGATCGGCAAGGGGCTCCCACTTCCGCCTGCGATATTCCTCGCCGGCCTGCTCGGCCCAGGGATCCTTGCGATAGACGGATTGGGAAATCTCGAAACGCTCGCAGAGCGCCTTGCGGTTTTCGGCGTTTTCCACCACCTCGGCGCGCACCCATTCCATCCCCACCTTGGCGACCCATTTGTAGGGCCGGTCGAGATAGGCGGCGTTTTCGCGGTAGAGCTGGATGAAGGCGGTGACGTATTCGATCACCTCCTCCTCGGTTTCGACCTTGGCGAGCGGTTCCGTCTCCTTCAGATCCATGCCCGCGGCCCCGGCCACTCCGATTTCATAGCCCGAATCCACGCAGACGATGCCCACATCCTTGCAGGTCGCCTCGGCGCAGTTCCTCGGGCAGCCCGAGACGGCGAGCTTCACCTTGTGCGGCGTCCAGCTGCCCCAGAGGATCTTTTCGAGCCGGATGCCGAGGCCGGTGCTGTCCTGCGTGCCGAAGCGGCAGAAATCGGAGCCGACGCAGGTCTTCACCGTGCGCAGCCCCTTGGAATAGGCGTGGCCCGAAACCATGCCCGCGGCGTTGAGATCGGCCCAGATCGAGGGCAGATCCTCCTTCTTCACGCCCAGCAGGTCGATCCGCTGGCCGCCCGTGACCTTCACCGCCGGGACGTTGTATTTCTCGGCCGCGTCGGCGATGGCGCGCAGTTCGGCCGGCGTCGTCATGCCGCCCCACATGCGCGGCATCACGGAATAGGTGCCGTCCTTCTGGATATTGGCATGGTTGCGCTCGTTGACGAAGCGGCTCTGGGCATCGTCGGCATATTCCAGCGGCCATTCGGCGAGGAGGTAGAAATTGAGCGCCGGGCGGCAGATGTGGCAGCCGCAGGAGCTTTTCCAGCCCGCTTCCTGCATCACCGCCGGCATGGACTTGAGCGCGCGCGCCTTGATGAGGCGGCGGATATCCTCGTGCGAAAGGTTGGTGCAGGGGCAGATGCCCTTCTTTTCAGGAAGCTTGAAATCATCGCCAAGGGTCGCGGCCAGCACCTGCTCCACCAGCCCGGTGCAGGTGCCACAGGAGGCCGAGGCCTTGGTGGTGGCCCGGATGGCTGAAAGATCGGTGGCGCCGCCCTCGATCGCGGCCAGGATATCGCCCTTGCATACGCCGTTGCAGCCGCAGATCTCCGCCTCAGGCGGCAAGGCTGCAACGGCCGAGAGAGGGTCCGCGGGGGCGCCCTCCGCAAAGGCGGGGCCGAAGATCAGGGTTTCGCGGATGGGGCCGATATCCTCGCCCGCCTTCAGCTTGGCGAAGAACCAGCTGCTGTCGGCGGTATCGCCATAGAGCACCACGCCGATGATGCGGTTGTTCTCGATCACCAGGCGCTTGTAGATGCCCCGGCCGGGATCGCGGAAGACGATCTCTTCATGGCCCTTGTCGGTGGCGATCTCGCCCACGGAGAAGAGATCGATCCCCGTCACCTTCAGCTTGGTGGAAACGGCCGGCGGCTCGAAGGCCGCCTCCCTGTCGCCCGTCAGGCGGCGCGCCAGCACCCGGGCCATGTCATAGAGGGGCGCGACGAGGCCATAGACCGTCTGGCGATGCTCGACGCATTCGCCAAGCGCGAAGATGTCCGGGTCGGTGGTCTGCATGGCGTCATCCACCCAGATGCCGCGCTCCACCCGAAGCCCCGCCTCCACCGCAAGCCGGGTTTCGGGGCGGATGCCCGCGGCCATCACCACGAGATCGGCCGGGTGCAGCGAACCATCTTCGAGAAGCACCGCATCCACCCGCTCATGGCCCAGAATGGCCTTGGTATGGGCGTTGCAGATCACCTCGATGCCGCGCGCCTCAAGCGCCTTCTGCAGAAGGTAGCCTGCGGCCGGATCGAGCTGGCGCTCCATCAGATGGCCCATCAGGTGCAGCACCGTCACCTCCATGCCGCGCGCCTTCAGCGCCGCCGCCGCTTCGAGCCCCAGGAGCCCGCCGCCGATGATCACCGCGCGCCGCCCCGGCGCGCGCGCGGCCTCGAGCATGGTTTCGACATCGTCCATGTCGCGAAAGCCGATCACGCCGGGCAGATCCTTGCCGGGCACGGGGATGAAGAAAGAGGCCGAGCCGGTGGCGATCACCAGCTTGTCATAGGGGGTGGCGCCGGCGGGGCTGATCACACGCTTGTTCTTTCGGTCGATCTTCACCACCGGCTCGCCGAAGCGGGTGGTGACGCCATGGGCGCGATACCAGGCATCGTCATGGGTGACGATCTCGTCATAGCTCTTTTCGCCTGCGAGCACCGGAGAAAGCATGATGCGGTTGTAGTTGCCGCGCGGCTCGGCGCCGAAAAGGGTGATGTCGTAACGATCGGGCGCGCGCTCGAAAAGCTCCTCGAGCAGCTTGCCCGAAGCCATGCCCGCGCCGATGATGACCAGCTTCTCTTTCATGTCTGCTGCATTCCTCTGGGATGGGTGAATCGCCTCGGCCTCCTGATAGCGCTTGAGGGCGTTGCTGTCTGTTGCTAAGAATTCAGGGATGCGTTGCGTTTTTTGCAACACCGTGACGAGGCCCGACATGCGACACCTGCAAACCCTCCGATATATCGAGAAAATCGCCCGCACCGGCAGCCTGCGCAGCGCGGCCGAAGAGCTTGGCATAACACCTTCCGCGCTCAATCGCCGCATCCTCGCGATCGAGGAAGAGCTCGGCGTGGAAATCTTCGAGCGCCTTCCTTCGGGGCTCAGGCCCAATATCGCCGGCGAGATCCTGCTCGATCACATCCGCCAGCAACTGGCCGACATGGAGCGGGTGAAATCGCGCATCGCCGATCTTTCGGGCATGCGTGCGGGCCATGTGAATATCGCCACCACGCGCGAATCCGCGCTCTATTTCCTGCCCGAGCTGATCCGCCGCCACATGCGCGAATTTCCCGCCGTCACCTTCGGCGTGAACCTGATGGAGCGGGGCGAGGCCGAACAATCGCTGGCAGATCTCACGAATGACATCGCGATCGTGTTCGAGCCCATGCACCAGCATGATCTGCAGGCTGTCTATACCGGGGCGCAGCAGATGTATTGCGTCATGGCGCATGATCATCCGCTGGCTTCGCGCGAGCGGCTCAGGATCTACGAATGCACCGATTACCCGCTGCTGCTGCCCGCCCGGCCCGAAGGCATCCGCACTATTCTCGACACGGCCGCCGCCCGGGTGGGGATAAGGCTCGCGCCGGCGCTGGAATCCAACAGCCTCGACATGCTGCGCCTGATGTCGCGCGAAAGCGACGCGCTGAGCTTCAGCCTGGCCATAAACCTGCGCCCCACCCTGGCCGGCGACGGCCTTGCGGCGGTGCCGATGGACCCTGCGAGCGTGCCCCCGGGCACGCTCGTGGCCGGCCATCTGCGCACCCGCGCCCTGCCCGTTGCCGCCGCGCGCTTCCTGGAAAGCGTCGTCAAGGAACTCGCGCGGCGCTATGGCTAGCCCGGGCGCCGGGGCGCGAGCCGGCCCGGTTCGTCCGGCAGCCCCCGCCGCAAGACGAATGAAACCACCCCGGAACCGGGGCGGCTCATCAGGGTGGCCCGGGCCGCGGCTGCATTCGGGCGGGCGGGATCATCGTGCAGGCGACGCCCGCGGAGGCCTTGAAGGGCGGGGTCGCTTTGCGCAGCGCAGGGCAAGGAGATACGGAAGGATCAGGAGGGTGGGGGATGAAATACGGCCTGGAATCCGTCATCGCGCCCCGTTGCGGGCGATGAGACTTCCAGTCTTCCGCCGATGCCCCTGGCAATCGTGTGCACGATCGCCAATCCCAGCCCGCTGCCTTGGGCGCTGCTGTTGCCCCGGGCAAAACGTTGGGTCAGGGCATCCAGAACCTCGGGCGGAACCACAGGGCCGGCGTTGACCACCTGCAACGTGCCATCCGGCTTCAGCGTGACAGTTATCGGCGAATCACTATCCCCGTGGCGCAGGGCGTTTTCCAGCAAATTGCGGGCAGCAATCGCAAAGGCATCCGCATCGATCCGCGACATCACCGGTTCCGGCGGCAGGTTCAGAATCAGCCGGTTGCCGCTGCCGGCATGCGCCAGATCATCGGCCACCATCCGCAGCACCACCGCCAGATCATGCGGCTTATCGCTCAGCAGATTGGCCCCTTCGGCCCGGGCCATCTGCATCAGCTTTTCCGACAGGCGCTTCAGCCGTTTCAGAGATGCCTCGATATCGCCTGCCCGCCTGCGCGTGCCGTCTTCGCCGGTTTCCGCGGCCAGCCGCTGGGCCTGTGCCAGCGCCGCCGCCACGGGGGTGCGCAATTCATGGGCCGCATTGGCGGCGAAGCTGCGTTCGGCTTCAAGTGTGCGCTGAAGGCGCTGCAGCAGGGCGTTCACCGCTTCGGCCACGGGGGTGATTTCATCGGGCAGGCCGTCGGTTGCAAGCGGGGTCAGGTCATTGCCGTCACGGCTGGCCACTCCGGCGCGCAATCCGCGCAGGGGGCGCAGCATCAGGCGCACCAGCAGCCATATGCCGCCCAGCGTCAGCGGCAGCAGGACGAACAGCGGCAGCCCCAGCGCCATCTGGGTTTCGCGGGATACTTCTGCGCGGTGGTCCAGGGGTTCGGCAATGGCGATGTTGAATTCCCCGTCAAAGGCCGCGTCGTAATACAGCCTGTGCGTGGGGGTCCGGGCAAAGCCGATTTCGGTAAAGGGCGGAAAATCGCGGATATCGGCATCATGCGATCGCACCAGCACCCGCCCGGCCCTGTTGCGCACGACATAGGTCAGAAATTCATCGTGCTCCCTCAGGGTGGTGATCAATTGCTCCGTGCCGTCGTCCTCGCGTTCGAATATTTCCTGAATGGCCAGCGGCAGGATGCGCTGTGCGGTTTCCTGAAGGGCGCTGTCGAACACTTCGTCGATTTCATGGCGGATGACGGCCGCCGTGATCAGCGAGGTCGCAATCCAAAGGACAGCCACCCCCAGTCCGATCGCAAGTGCCAGCCGCACCTGCAGGGAGGCAGGCAGCCTCATCATCCCTCTCCGAGCCGATAGCCCATGCCGCGCACGGTTTCGATGGTCTCCCTGCCCAGCTTCTTGCGCAGACGGCTGATATGCACCTCGATGGTATTGCTCTCGACCTCGGTATCAAAAGCATACAGACGTTCCTCGAGCTGTGCCTTGGAAAATATCTGCCCCGGATGCTGAACGAAGGCCTCGAACAACACCCATTCGCGCGCGGTCAGCTTGACCGGCCTGCCGTCGCGGCGCACCGATTTGGCAGCCAGATCGATTTCCAGATTTCCGATGGTGACCAACGGGTTCGGATTGCCGGAATAACGCCGCGCCACGGCGGCCAGTCGTGCCGAAAGCTCGGACAGATCAAAAGGTTTGACCATATAGTCATCCGCGCCTGCGTTCAGCCCCTCGATCCGGTCGCTGATCTGGTCCAGCGCGGTCAGGATCATCACGGGCGTGACATCGCCCCGCCCGCGCAATTCGCGCAAGAACGGCAGGCCCCGCCCGTCGGGCAGCATCAGATCCAGCAGCACCAGATCATAGGCGGCGGCGCGCAGGTGGTCCTCGGCCTCGTCAAGCCGGGTGACCCAATCGATCGAATGGCCCTCGGCCGTGATCTGATCGCGCACAGCTGCGCCCAGCAGCGTATCGTCCTCGATCAACAATATCCGCATCTGTTGCCTGCCTTCATTCACATGCGCCTCTCTATCATGGATAAAACTGACAACCACCTGAAGCAGAAATCGGCGAATCCTTAAGGTTGGCGTCAGGAAGCGCGCGCATAAAACGGCCAGATTGAGGCAAACGGGAGATGAAAGATGAAAAAATCACTGATGCTGGCCGGTGTTCTGGCCATCCTTTCGGCGGGCACGGCTGCCCGTGCCGATGACGACGATTGCTATGTGCCGATGTCGAAGTGGCAGCCGATGGAAGCCGTGCGCAGCATGGCCGAGGCGCAGGGCTGGAAAGTGCGCCGGATCAAGATTGACGATGGCTGCTACGAGATCAAGGGATATGACGCTTCGGGGCGCGAAATCGAAGTCAAGCTCGATCCTGCCACCCTGGCCGTGGTCGAAATGGAATATGAAGACGATGACGACGACTACAAATACCGCCGCAATGGCGCCGGCATGCCCCCGGCTGCGCCCGCCAATCCCCCCGAAAACGGATTGTTCGCGCCCGGCGCCAAGCCGAAGGTGATCATTGAATGATCAAGGTCTGGGATCCTCTGCAACGGCTGCTTCACTGGGGCCTTGTTGCCAGTATCGCGATTGCGTGGCTGACGGGCGAAGATGGCGAGGCCCTGCATGAATGGGCCGGATATGCCGCCCTCGGGATTGTGGGCGTCCGTCTGATCTGGGGGGTGATCGGCCCGCGATATGCCCGTTTCACCCAGTTCATTCGTGGCCCGCAGCAGGTGATCGCCTATGCCAGGGACGTGGTGCAAAGGCGCGAAAAGCGTTATGTCGGGCATAACCCCCTGGGAGCCGTGATGGTGCTTGCCCTGCTGGCGACCACGGCAGCAACCGGCATCACCGGCTGGCTGATGGTGAAGCCGGAGCGCCTGGCGATGCTGCCCGAAGTATCAGCTTTCATCACCCCGGCCTTTGCCGATTCCGACGAAGAGCGCGAATATGGTGAATACGGTGAATATGGCGAAGGCAGCATGGAAGCTCTGGAGGAAATCCATGAATTCCTTGCCAACCTTCTGTTGCTGTTGATCGTTCTGCACGTGGCCGGCGTGATATATACCAGCATCCGGCATCGGGAGAATCTGGCCCGCAGCATGGTAACAGGCACCAAGCGAAGCCCGGCTTCCGACGATATCGCCTGAGATTCCGGCTCCACTCACCGAACCCTGTCCGGCCCCGCTTCGCATGTGCAGGAGCGGGGCCGGATCCGTTGATCGGCCCGCCTTCCCGAAGCTGACGGCAACCTGAAGCCGTTTGTTGCAAAACGTCAGGTGAGTGTCAGGCAGAAGGGTCAGGAGAAGGCAGGGAAGCAAAACATGGAGTTCTGGAAATGAAGAAGATGATGATGTCCGCCCTGGCCCTCACCACCGCAATTGCCGCGCCGGCGGCTGTGGCGGCCAAGCCCGTTACCTTTACCACCCAGATGAAAAACTACCGCGGCCCCGGCGCCTATCTGGTGATCTACGTCACCGACGAGCGCGGCGCCTACAAGGGCACCCTCTGGATGGCCGGAGGCAAATCGAAATATTACAAGCATCTCCCTGGCTGGTACCGGGCCACCCGCGGCGATCTGGGGCAGGTGCGCGGAATCACGGGCGCCAGCGTCGGGGCCGGCCGGAAACTGAAAATCACCCTTGATCTTTCGGATGCGCTGTTTGACGCGGGCTACAAGCTGCATGTCGACAGCTCGGTTGAAGACGGTCGCGATGTTGCCAATGATGTCGTGGTCCCGCTGACCAGCGCCAATGCCGGCAAGCCGGTGCGCGGCAAGCGTTACATCAAGAGCTTCACCTTCAAGTAATAGCCACTCAGCCGGACGGATTCCCATCATGCTGCGCTCCGTGCATAAATATATCGGTCTGTTTGCCACCGCTCTGGTGCTGGTTCTGGCCATCAGCGGGGCGGCCCTTTCCGTTCTCCCCGCCTGGGAAAGGCTTCAGGCGCCCGCCATGACGGAGGCCCGCCTCAGCGTGGCCGAACTGGCGGCCCGTGTATCCAGGAATTACCCCGGGATCGAGCAGATCAGGCGGGCGCCCTCGGGCCGCATCACCGCATATTATCTTGACGGCGATATCGCCGGTGCGGTGGTGATTGATCCGGCCACCGGCAAGGGTATCGCCGATCATGCCCCTTCGCCGGCGGTGCAGTGGCTGACAAGCCTGCATCGTTCGTTCCTTCTGGGCGATGGCGGGCGGCTGACGGCGGCGGCGGGCTCGCTTGCAATGCTGATGCTGTCGGTTTCGGGGCTTTTTCTGGTGGCGCGGCGCATGGGCGGCTGGCGGCGGTTGCTTGCCCGCTCCCGCGGGCCGGCTGCCGGCCGGATACATATGGAAATCGGCCGGCTTTCGGCTCTGGGGCTGATCATGGCCTCGGCTACCTCGCTCTACATGGTGGCCAGCACGTTCGAGCTGTTGCCGCAGGAGGCGACCTCCCCCGAATTCCCTGCCCGGGTGAGCGGCGAAACGGGCCTGAACCCGGCCGACATGCCCGCCCTTGCTGCCATTCCCGCAAGCCGGCTGCGTGAGCTCACCTTTCCCTATCCCGATGATCCTGCCGACGTTTACACCATCAGCACCGAACAGGGGGAAGGCTATATCGATCAGGGCACGGGTTCGATGCTGGCATGGCAGCCGGCGGGCCCCTGGCAGAGGGTGTTCGAATTCATCTACATGCTGCATACGGGCCAGGGCCTGTGGTGGTTTGGGCTGATCATGGGTCTGATGGTGCTGGGTGCGCCACTCATGGCTGCGACCGGCGTATTCATGTGGTGGTCCGCGCAGCGGGGGCGGCCGAAAATGCGGAGGGGAGCAGCCGCCGGACGGGCTGATACGGTGATCCTTGTCGGCTCCGAGGGGGGCAGCACCTGGGGCTTCGCCGCCACCTTGCAGGAGGCGCTGATGGCCCGTGGCCATGCCGTCCATGTGGCCCCGATGTCGCGGTTTGCTCCTGAAAGCTACACCTCCGCCAGGCAGATCATCCTGCTGGCCGCCACCTATGGAGATGGCGCGCCGCCCTCCACGGCCAGGGGTTTCATGGAAAGGCTGATGGCCCTCGAAGCCGCGCCCACCGCCAGGCTTGCCGTTCTGGGCTTCGGGGATCGCCAGTTCCCCGCCTATTGCGCCTTCGCGCTTCAGGTGGCGGAGAAGGCAAGGGAAAAGGGCTGGGAACAGCTGCTTCCGATGGATACCGTGGATCGCCAGTCGCCCCAGGATTTCGCCCGCTGGGGAAAGGCGCTGGGGCAGGCGCTGGGGCACGATCTGGAGCTTGTGCATACGCCGGCCCGGCCGCATGTTCACAGGCTGACCCTGATCTCGCGTCGCGAATACGGGCAGGAGGTGCAGGCCCCCACCGCGATCCTGCGCTTCGCCCTGCCGCGCACATCCCTGCTGCAACGCCTTCGCGGGCGTGGCTGGAAACGGTTCGAAGCGGGCGATCTCCTGGGCATTCTGCCACGGGGGTCCGAAATCGTGCGCTTCTATTCGCTGGCCAGCGGCACCCGTGACGGCTTTGTCGAAATCTGCGTGAGAAAACATCCCCATGGCCTTTGTTCGGGGCAGCTGATGGATTTGCGGATCGGCGACAGCATTTCCGCCTTCATCCACCGCAATCCCGATTTCCGCCCAGCCCGCAACCGCAGGCCGGTGATTCTGATCGGCGCCGGCACCGGCATCGGCCCGCTGGCCGGTTTCGCCCGTGCCAATACCGCAAAACGCCCGATGCACCTCTATTTTGGTATCCGCCACGAAGCGTCCGATCTCATTTATGGCGAGGAGCTGCCCGAATGGCGGAAGGCGGGGCATCTGGAAACGGTGAACATTGCCGCCTCGCGCACCGAAGAACGCGCCTATGTGCAGGATATCCTGCGCCGCGACGCCGCCAGAATCGCCGCCCTGATCGAGGATGGCGCGCAGATTCTGGTCTGTGGAGGGCGTGACATGGCCGCCGGTGTGGCGCAGGCCCTGCACGATGTGCTTGCCCCGCGCGGGCTGTGTCCGATCAGGCTGAAAGCGCAGGGAAGATATGCCGAAGATGTCTATTGAGCTGAGCCATATCAAGATGGGCGGCCCCGTGATGGGCACCTGCTGGAGCGCCGATCTGGGCCTGCCTGACGGGATCGATCCCGCCCCCCTGGAAATCGCGCTGGCAGATGCGGTGGCGCGGGTGGACGCGCAGATGTCCACATGGAAGGCGGACAGCGACCTGGTGCGCCTGAATGCGGCACCGGTCGGGGAGTGGGTCGCAGCCCCGCCCGAACTGATGCAGGTGCTGCTGCGCGGGCTGGAAATCGGCCGGGCCTCGGACGGCGCGTTCGATATCGGGCTGGGTGATCTGGTTTCGGCCTGGGGCTTTGGCGCCGGCAAAGCCGACGAAACAGCGATCCGCGCCAGTCTGGGCCGGCCCCGCCGCCCCGCGCATGAGGTTCTGGAACTGGACGAAAAGAACCTTCGCGCCCGCAAGCTGGCCCCGCTGGCGCTGGATCTGTCCGGCATCGCCAAAGGATACGGCGTGGACCGGATGATGCAGGTTTGCGATGATTTCGCCATCCCCTCGGCCCTTGTGGCGCTGGACGGAGAATTGCGCGCCAAAGGCGTGCAACCCGACAGCACCCCGTGGACCGTGCTGATCGAAAAACCCGCCTATGATGCCCGCCTGCCGCTGTCGATGCTGGAACTGCAGGATGCTGCCGTGGCCACATCGGGCGATTACCGCCACTGGGTGGAAGTGGATGGCATGCGGCTTTCCCACACGATGGACCGCCGCATGGGCGGCCCTGCCCAGCCCGGCATCGCCGGTGTTACCGTGGTGGCGGCAGACGCAATGACGGCAGACGCGATGGCCACCGCCATTCTGGTGCTGGGGGTTGACGATGGCAGTGCATTTGCCCGCAAACACGGGGTGGATTGCCTGATACTGGAGCGTGCCGGCACCACGTTGCGCCAGCATGCCGTCGGGCCGCTGTTTGACGTCGATGGCTAATTTGATGACGCATTCAACCTGTTGATTTCATGTAATCTGCCTGGTTCACTTTCCGAAATTGAGCAGGAGGTGGATCATGACGGAAGGATACTGGCTTTTGGGCCGGGCATGGGCGGCGACCGAGCCGCTGTTGCCGAAGAACCGGCCGGGAGTGCGGCGGGTGATGACCGCCGCGTGATCAGCGGGATCATCCATGTGCTGAAATCCGGCTGCCGCTGGAAGGACTGCCCGCGCGAATACGGCCCGCCGACGACGATCTGCAACCGCTTCAACCGCTGGAGCCGGCGCGGGCTGTGGCAGAAGGTCTTCGCGCAGCTGGCCGCTCAGGCGGAAATCCCGCAGGATCCGAGCATCGATTCCGCTGCCGTTCGGACGCACCGTTTGGCGCATGGCGGAAAAGGGGGAAAGCTCAGGCCACCGGGCGCTCGCGTGGTGCCCCCATGACGAAAATACACGCTTTGACAGATGCTTGCGGGCGGATCGCCGCCTTCATCCTGACCCCGGGAACGTCGCCGACAGCTCTGCCGCGCCCGCCCTTCTGGCCCGCATGCCCTTCTGGCCCGCATGCCCGCCCCGCGCCGCCTGATCGCGGACTGCGGCTGCGACGCAAACAGCCTGCGGGGGCGCTGGCCCGGGCCGGATGCGAGGCCGTCATCCCCTTGACGCGATCCCGAAAACGCCCGATCCCCCACGATGCGCGGGCCTGGCGCGCCCACAACCTGATCGGACGCGCCTTATGCTCCCTCAAGGACTTCCGGCACGTCGCCACACGACCACACGATATGACAAGATGACAAGCTGGCAGGAAACTTCCTCTCCGCCCTCGCTCTCGTCGCAACAATCCTGTGGTGGACTTGATCGAGTCTCGAGCCCAGGCGCGAACGAGCCGGGCCGAGGGCAACGGGGCCCGGGCGAAAACCGGCGCTCTCCCGCGAGGAAAGCGCCGGTTGCTGGAGGCGGTGATGGCATGCCCTTGCGGGGAGGCGTTCAGTTGTCGGCCTTCCCTTTCAGCGGGCAGGTGTTGATTCCGAGGATGGAATAGATCGGGCAGCTGCCCAGAAGCCCCGTGATCAGCGGCACGATCCCGATCAGCAGCCAGGGGCTTGCGTCATCCATCACGAAATAGGCGATCACCAGCGCCGCGCCCACGATGACGCGCAGCGCGCGATCGATGGAGCCTTCGTTTTTCTTCAGCATGAGTCGTCTCCTTCTGTTGTCCCATTGCCGGCATTCTGGGCGCCGTGGCGGGGAATGTCTGTGACGCCGGTCACCCAGCCGGATATTTCGTGCTTTCATGCTTCGGATATGGGGATTTCAGCCGGCATCCGCAATGAAGGCGAGCGCCTCGCGGTCGCGGATCTCGATGCGTCCGCGCGCGGTTTCGATCCAGCCGCGCCGGGCCCAGGCTTCGAGCCGGCGCGAGATCACCTCGCGCGCGGTGCCGAGGCGGCTGGCGAGATCCTGGTGGGTGGTGCCGATGCGGCCCGCCTCATCGGCCGTTTGCAGCAATTCGCCCGCAAGACGGCTCTCGATGCGCTGGAAGGCCACCTTCTCGAGAAGCCGGATCATCGCCTGCATCCGTCCGGCGAAGGCGGAAAAGACAAGCCTGCGGAAGGGCGGCGAGCGATCCATCAGATCGAGGAACAGCCCCTTGGGCAGCAGCACCGCGCGGGTGGGTTCGGCCACCACGGCCTCGGCGGTGTAGGGCTCGTCGCCCATCAGGCCGAGGGTGGACTGGATGCAGGATTGCCCCGGCTCCACCGAATAGAGCAGCATCTCGCGCCCGCATGGGGCGGTAAGCCCCACGTCGATGCGCCCCGAAAGCACGATCACATAGCCCCGCGCCGCCTCGCCGGGGCAGAAGAGCACCGTGCCGGGGGCAAGATCGGCGGGCCTCAGGCGCAGAAGCGCAGCCCGCGCGCCCTCGTCGAGCGCGGCGAGCCCCGGCGCTTCGGCAAGCCAGCTCACCCCTTGCGGTGGCGTTTTTCGAACCTTGGCAGCATCGCGCTGAAATCCATGCCCTTTCCGCCTTCCCGTTCCACGAAGCTCTCGTAAAGCTCCATGGCAGAATGCCCCATCGGGGTATCGGCGTCCACCGCTTCGGCCGCCTGCTGCGAAAGGCGCAGATCCTTCAGCATCAATTCTGCGGCAAAGCCGGGCTTGTAATCATTGTCGGCGGGGCTCCTGGCGCCGATCCCGGGGGCTGGGGTGTAGGCGTTCATCACCCAGCTGTAGCCCGAGGAGGTGGACACCACGTCATACATCTTCTGGCGGTCGAGGCCGAGCTTGTCAGCCAGCGCAAAGGCCTCGCAGGTGGCGATCATGGTAACACCGAGGATCATGTTGTTGCAGATCTTCGCCGCCTGGCCTGCGCCCGCATCGCCGCAATGCACGGCCTTCTGCCCCATCACCTCGAAGAGCGGCTCGACCTTCTCGAAGGCTTCCCGCGGCCCGCCGGCCATGAAGGTGAGCGTGCCCGCCTCGGCGCCGCCCACGCCGCCCGAAACCGGCGCGTCCACCGCCATCAGCCCGGCTTTGCCGGCCTCATCGGCCACCGCGCGCGCGCTTTCCACGTCCACGGTGGAGCAATCCAGAAGCACCGCGCCCTTTTCCATCGCCGGGATCACCTCGGCAGCAACGCTGCGAAGTATTTCGCCATTGGGCAGCATGGTGATCACCACCTCCTGCCCGGCGGCCGCCTCCGCCGCGCTTGCGGCCATGCTCACGCCCTCGGGCGCGGGGGCCGCGACGTCATAGCCCGTCACCTCATGGCCCGCCGCTGCGAGGTTCTTCGCCATGGGCGCGCCCATGTTGCCAAGGCCTATGAATCCGATCTTCATGTCTCAATCCTCCCTTTCGAACGTCAGCGGGCGCCCCGGCACCGGCATCAGCATCTTTGCAACCTCCAGATCCAGCGGATCGGTGAGGCCGTGCTTCCATTTCGGCTTGCGGTCCTTGTCGATGATGGCGGCGCGAATGCCTTCGAGGAAATCGCCGTGCTCCATGGCGCGCGAGGTGAAGCGGTATTCCATCTCGAGCGCCTGGCGGATGCTCTCGGCGCCTCTCAGGCGGTGCACCATCTCCACCGTGCAGGCCATGGAAAGCGGCGAATTGCGGCGCATGACCTCAAGGGTTTCCCTGGCGAAATCCGTGCCGGCGTGTTCGAGCGCGCGCAGGATGTCGCCGAGCGCCTCGCCGGCGAAATTCGCATCCACATCAGGGCGCAGCGCCTCGAGCCGGCCCTCGGGCGGGGCCTTCGCGGCCTTGTCGATCAGCGTCCAGTCGCCGCTTTCCTCGAGCGCGGCGATGAGGGCGGGCCATTCGGCCTCGGGGATGTAGTAATCGGCAAATCCGGCATGGATGGCATCACCCGCGGGCATGCGCGTGCCCGTGGTGCCGAGATATTCGCCCAGCCGCCCCGGCGCACGCGCCAGCAGCAGCGAGCCGCCCACATCGGGCACGAGGCCGATGCCGCATTCGGGCATGGCGATGCGGCTGCTTTCGCCCACGATGCGGTGCGTGCCGTGGCAGGACACGCCCACACCGCCGCCCATGGTGAAGCCCTGCATGAA
>WFVA01000069.1 GCA_015491895.1 Albidovulum sp.
GATATTGGCAGACCAGTGATGGGGAATTCGTGCCCCATTGCCCCATTGCATTGCGGCTTCGTGCCTGCTTCTATCGGCGCGCAACGCGAGGGAGGCATGATGCGCTATTCGGGCTGGCAGATCCTGCGTCAGGCGCTGGGCGGCAATCGGGGCTGGAAGGCGCAGTGGCGCAGGCCCGATCCGCGCCCGGAATATGATGTGGTGATCGTCGGCGGCGGCGGGCACGGGCTGGCCACCGCCTTCTATCTGGCGAAGAACCACGGCATCCGCCGGATTGCGGTGCTCGAGAAGGGGGCGCTCGGGCTTGGCAATGTGGGCCGCAACACGACCGTCGTGCGCTCCACCTACATGCTGCCCGGCAATGGCGAATTCTATTCGTTTTCGCTGGCGCTCTGGAGGGATCTTTCGCAGGAACTGGATTACAACGTCATGTTTTCGCCCCGGGGCGTGATCAGCCTGGTTCACTCCGACGGTCAGCGCGATCGTTTCGCCCGGCTCGGCAATGCGATGGTGGGCCGAGACGATCACGTGGTGCTTCTCGGGCGGGCGGAGCTGCGCCGGATGGTGCCGTATCTCGATTACGACAACACCCGCTTCCCGATCTTCGGTGGCCTGCTGCAGCCCGATGCCGGCACCGCGCGTCACGATGCGGTGGCCTGGGGCTATGCGCGCGCGGCCGATCGGCTGGGGGTGGATCTGATCGAGCATTGCGAGGTGACGGGGTTTGACATCGCAGATGGCCGGGTGCGCGCGGTGGAGACGACCCGCGGGCGCATCAATGCCGGCAAGGTGGGGATCGCGGTGGCCGGCAACTCGGGGCGGCTTGCCGGGATGGCGGGCTTTCGCCTGCCGATCGAGAGCCATGTGCTGCAGGCCTTTGTCACCGAGGGGCTGAAGCCGGTGGTGGATCACGTGATCAGCTACGGCATGGGCCATTTCTACATCAGCCAGTCCGACAAGGGGGGGCTGGTTTTCGGCGGCGATCTCGATGGCTATGCCTCCTATGCGCAGCGGGGCAACCTGCCGCGCGTTGAGCATGTGATGGAGGCGGGGATGACATTGATGCCGATGCTGGGGCGCGCGCGGGTGCTGCGCAGCTGGGGCGGCGTGATGGACATGAGCGCCGACGGCAGCCCGATCATCGATCGCGCGCCGGTGGAGGGGATATTCCTCAATGCCGGCTGGTGCTATGGCGGCTTCAAGGCAGTGCCTGGCTCGGGGGTGGCCTTCGCGAAGCTGATCGCCACGGGCGAGCCCTTGAAGGCGGCCGCCGCCTACCGGCTCGATCGCTTCCAGACCGGTCATCTGATCGACGAGGAGGGCACCGGCGCCCTCCACAACAGGCACTAGGGAGGGCTGGGCATGCGGATCAGGTGCCCGCTTTGCGGGGAGAGGGACAGCCGCGAGTTTCACGTGATGGGCGCGGCCGAATGGCTGGCGCGCCCGGCGCCGGATGCGGGGCTGGAGGCGTGGGATGCCTATCTGCATCTGCGCGACAATCCGGCCGGGCCGACGCGCGAGCTGTGGTTTCACGAGGCGGGCTGCGGGGCCTGGCTGGTGGTGGCGCGCGATACGGTGAGCCATGCGGTGTTCGAGGCCGTTGTGGCGTGGGAGGCGGGCGCATGAGGATCAAGGGGCGCGGGCGGATCGGGGCCAATGTGAGCGTGCCCTTTTCCTTCGAAGGCAGGCGCTATTGCGGGCGGGCGGGCGATACGCTGGCTTCGGCGATGATCGCCAATGATCTCCATTTCATCGGCCGCAGTTTCAAGTATCACCGCCCGCGCGGCATCACCGCGCTTGGGGCCGACGAGGCGGGGGCGCTGGTGGCGATCCGCCGCTTCGGCGCCTTCATCCCCAATCAGCGCCCGGCAACTCAGGAGCTATTCGAGGGGCTGGAGGCGCGGGCGGAAAACGCCTGGCCGGCGCTCGGCCTGGATGTGCTCGCGTTCAATGATCTCCTCTCGCCCCTCATGGGGCCGGGCTTTTATTACAAGAGCTTCAAATGGCCGCGCGGCGCCTGGGAGCGCGTCTGGGAGCCGCTTATCCGGCGCGCCGCCGGGCTCGGGCGCCTGCCTGTCTGCCCGGATGAAGCGCCCTACGATCAGGCCTTCGCCCATTGCGACGTGCTGGTGATCGGCGCCGGCCCCGCGGGGCTGATGGCGGCGCTTGCGGCGGGGCGCGCGGGCGCGGATGTGATCCTTGCCGATCCCGATCGCCGCCTCGGCGGGCGGCTCCTCTTCGAGGAAGAGGAGGTGGGCGGGCGCGCGGGCCACGAATGGGCGCGCGCGATCGAGGCCGAGCTTCGGGAGATGGAAAACGTGCGGGTGATGGCGCGCACCACCATCACCGGCGCCTACGATCAGGGCACCTGGAGCGCGCTCGAGAAAGTTGCGCATCACCTGCCCGATGGCGCCGCCCCGCTCGAATGCCACTGGCGGATCGTCGCGAAGCGCGCGGTGCTCGCCACCGGGGCCATCGAGCGCCCCATCGCCTTCGCCGGCAATGATCGCCCGCGCATCATGCAGGCCGGGGCGCTGCGCGGCTATCTCAACCGCTACGGCGCGGTGGCCGGGCGGCGGGTGGCGATCTTCGCCAATAATGACGACGCCTACCGCACCGCGCGCGATCTAGCAACGGCGGGGGTGGAGGTCGTGGCGCTGATCGATACGCGCGCCGATGCCGCGCCACCGCCCGAAGGCGGTGATTGCCGCTTTCTCGCCGGCGCGGTGGTGGAGGCGGCGCATGGGCGCAAGGGGCTCACCGGCCTTACCATCCGCACGGCTTCGGGTGCGCGCGAGCGCATCGAGGCCGATTGCCTCGGTGTTTCCGGCGGCTGGAACCCGGCGCTGCATCTCTCCTGCCATCTCGGCGCGCGCCCCCGCTGGCGCGCGGACATCGCCGCCTTCGTGCCCGCCGCAGGCGCGGTGCCCGGCCTCGAGGCCGCGGGCGCGGCGAACGGCAGCTTTTCGACAGCTGCCTGCCTCGCCGAGGGGGCGGTAGCCGGGCAAAGCGCGGCCCAGGCGCTGGGCCTGAAGGCCTCGCTCCCCGAGATACCGGCCGCCGGGGATCGGGCGGGCGGGCTGAAGCCGCTCTGGCATGTGCCGGGCGGGGGCGCCAAGGCCTTCCTCGATCTTCAGAATGACGTGACCGTGAGCGATATCCTGCAGGCCGCGCGCGAGGGGATGGGCGAGAGCGAGCACATGAAGCGCTACACCACCTTCGGCATGGGCCCCGATCAGGGGAAGAACAGCGGTGTCAACGCGCTGGCGGTGCTGGCCGAAGCCACCGGGCGCAGCATCCCCGAAACCGGCACCACCACCTTCCGCCCGCCCTTCGATCCGGTTTCGATCGGCACCATCGGCGGCGCCGGGCGCGGGGCCGGCTTCGCCCCAGAGCGCCACACGCCCGCGCATGACTACGCCCTCTCGCGCGGCGCGGTGATGGGTGATGCGGGGCTTTGGAAGCGCGCGCTCTGGTTTCCCCGCGCAGGCGAGGGCAACTGGCGCCAGAGCTGCGATCGCGAGGTGGCGATGGTGCGCGGCAGCGTCGGGGTTTTCGATGCCTCGCCGCTGGGCAAGTTCGAGGTGCTGGGCGCGGATGCGGCGCGGTTCCTCGATTTTCTCTTCGCCACGCCGATGCGGGCGCTGAAGGTGGGGCGGATGCGCTGGGGGGTGATGCTGCGCGAGGATGGCCATGTGATGGATGACGGCGTGGTGGCGCGCATGGGGCGGGGGCATTTTCTGGTGATGTCCACCACCGCCGGCGCGCAGGATCTGTGGCGGCACATGCAGTTCGTCCGCCAGGGGCTCAGGCCCGAATGGGATGTTGAGATCGTCGATGCGGGCGAGCAATGGGCGCAGATCGTGGTGACGGGCCCGCGCGCGCGCGATCTGGTGAACAGCCTGCTCAGGCGCCCGCTTGCCCCCGATCAGCCCGCGCATATGGCCTGGAAGGCGCTCACCATCGCCGGGGTCGCGGCGCGGCTCTTTCGCACCTCCTTCACCGGCGAGGCGGGCTATGAGATCGCCGTGCCCGCGCGCTTTGGCGCCGCGCTTTTCGCGCTTCTCACCGAGCGTGCCGAGGCCATGGGCGGGGGCGCCTTCGGGATGGAGGCGATGAACGTGCTGAGGCTCGAGAAGGGCCATCTCACCCATGCCGAGCTCGATGGCCGGGTGACGCTCCCCGATATCGGGCTCTCGCGCCTGCTTGCGCGCAAGGGCGATTTCATCGGCAAGGCCGCCGCGCGCCGCCCCGGCCTGATGGGCCCGGAGCGAGCCGAGCTTGTAGGGCTGCGCCCCGTGGGGGCGGTGAAGCAGATCCTGCCCGGGGCCCACCTCTTCCGCCCCGGCCTGCTGGCGGTGGCGGAGAATGACGAGGGCCATGTGGCAAGCGCCGCCTATTCGCCCACGCTCGGCAGCGTGATCGCGCTGGCCTTCCTGCGCGGCGGGCGGGCGCGCCATGGCGAACATGTCCGCGCCTCGGATCACCTGCGCCATGTGGAAACGCTCTGCGAGATCTGCGATCCGGTGTTTTTCGATCCCGAGGGAGAACGGCTCCATGGCTGAGATATCCACAGGTTTGCCCACAGGCGAAATCACCCTTGCGCCCCAGGCCCCGCTCGAGGGGCGGGCGCGCGAGATCATCTGCGGCGATCTGGTGCTGGAGGCCGGCGCGCCGGATGCGGCGGCGCTGATGGTGGCGAAGCCGGGCCCGCGCGCGCCGCTCTCGCTGGCGCTGAAGGCGGCGTTCGGCCACGGCTGGCCGGAGCCGGGGGAGGCGCTGGGGCTGCCGGGAGAGGGCGCGCGGATCCTGTGGCGGAGCGCGCGCGAGGCGCTCGTGATCGGCGCGCACCCGCCCGCCGCGCTCGCGCCGCTTGCCCATGTGATCGACATGAGCGATGCCTTCGCCGCCTTCACCCTGCGCGAACACGGGCGCGACGGAGATGCCGCCGATGCGCTCGCCCGCCTCACGCCGCTTGATCTGCGTCTCAAGGCGTTTGCGCCGGGGCGCACGGCGCGCAGCCTCCTCCACCGCATCCCGGCCCAGATCACCCGCCTTGGCGAAACCGCCTTCGAGATCCTCGTGCCGCGCAGCATGGCCGCTTCGGCTGAATCGGAGCTTCGCGGGGCGATGGAGCGATACGCGGCGCGCAATGCGGCCCTGGGGGGCTGAGCGCCGCCCGCGCCTGCCCGCGCTCTGCATTGACGCTGGACAGCCGCGCCCCGCGCCCCGATAATCGCGCCCATGAGTCTGCCCCCCGGATTTCTTGATGAATTGCGAAATCGCGTCTCCCTAAGCCAGGTGGTGGGGCGGCGGGTGATCTGGGATCAGCGCAAGTCCAACCAGGCCAAGGGCGACATGTGGGCGCCATGCCCCTTCCATCAGGAAAAGACGGCGAGCTTCCATGTGGATGATCGCAAGGGCTTCTACTACTGCTTCGGCTGCCACGCCAAGGGCGATGCCATCAGCTTCATCCGCGAAACCGAGAATGCGGGCTTCATGGAGGCCGTCGAGATCCTCGCGCGCGAGGCGGGGATGGAGATGCCGGCGCGCGATCCGAAGGCGCAGGAAAAGGCCGATCGGCGCAGCCGCCTCGCCGAGGTGATGGAACAGGCGGTGCAGCATTACCGCCTGCAGATGAAAACCGCCGCCGCCGCGCAGGCGCGCGATTACCTCGCCGGGCGCGGGCTTTCGCCCGAGGCGATAGAGCGCTGGGAGATCGGCTTTGCGCCCGATGCGCGCCGGGGGCTGTTCGAACATCTCGTCGGCAAGGGGGTGGCGGAGGAGCTGATCGTCGAGGCCGGGCTTGCGGCGCGCCCCGACGATGGCGGCGCGCCCTATGATCGCTTCCGCGGGCGCATCATCTTCCCGATCCGCGATGCGCGCGGGCGGGCGATCGCGCTTGGCGGGCGGGCGATGGATCCCAACGCGCGCGCGAAATATCTCAATTCCCCCGAAACCCCGCTGTTCGACAAGGGCCGCACGCTCTACAATCACGGCCCCGCCCGCGCGGCGGCGGGCAGGGGCGCGGCGCTGATCGTGGCCGAGGGCTACATGGATGTGATCGCGCTTTCGGAGGCCGGTTTCGCCGGGGCGGTGGCGCCCCTTGGCACCGCGATCACCGAGAGCCAGCTTGCGATGCTGTGGCGCATCCACCCCGAGCCGGTGATCGCGCTCGATGGCGATCAGGCGGGCCTGCGCGCGGGGTGGAAGCTCGTCGATCTGGCGCTGCCGATGATCGAGGCGGGCAACACGCTGCGCTTTGCGCTGCTGCCCGAGGGGCTTGACCCCGATGATCTGCTGCGCGCGCGCGGGAAGGGCGCGATGGAGGAGATGATCGCCTCCGCCGTGCCGCTCGTGCACATGCTCTGGCGGCGGGAAACCGAGGGCAAGAGCTTCGATACCCCCGAGCGGCGCGCAGCGCTCGACAAACGCCTGCGCGCGCTCCTGCGCCAGATCCGCGATCCCGATCTGAGGCGCCATTACGGCGAGGAGATCGCGCGCCTGCGCGAGCAGCTCTTCGGCCGGGGGCCTTCATCGGGCGGGGCGCGCAGAAGCGACGGCGGCAACAGGCGCCCCTGGAAGCCGGGCAGGAGGGGGCGCTTTGCGCTGCTGCCCGAGGGGCTTGACCCCGATGATCTGCTGCGCGC
>WFVA01000070.1 GCA_015491895.1 Albidovulum sp.
TCACTGGTCCGCAAATATCCCCGCCGGAGGCATCCCGCCGCCGCCACAGGCGCGAAGGGACAAGTGCCGCTCCCCCTTGCCAATCCCGCCCGCGCCTGCCAGTGAGGGCGCGGCAAGGCATGAGGGCAAGAGGGCCGGATGGTCGAATGGATCACCTCTCCGGGGCTCACCGGATACGAGGAAGCGGTGGAGCGGATGGAGGCGCGCGCGGGCGCCATCGCGGCGGGGCGCGCGGGCGAGGCCGTCTGGCTTCTCGAACACCCCCCCCTCTATACCGCCGGCACCAGCGCCCGGCCCGAGGATCTGACCGATCCCGGGCGCTTCCCGGTATTCCCAAGCCGGCGCGGCGGGCAATACACCTATCACGGCCCCGGCCAGCGCATCGCCTATGTGATGCTCGACGTGGCCGCGCGCGGGCGTGATCTGAGGGCCTTCGTGGCCGCGATCGAGGATTGGGTGATCGCCACGCTCGCCGATTTCGGGGTCAAGGGCGAGCGGCGGGAAGGCCGCGTGGGCGTCTGGGTCGCGCGCCCCGAAAAGCCCCCGCTCCCCGACGGCACGCCGCGCGAGGACAAGATCGCCGCCATCGGCCTGCGGCTCAGGAAGTGGATCAGCTTTCACGGGCTGTCGATCAATGTCGATCCCGATCTCTCCCATTACGAGGGAATCGTGCCCTGCGGCATTGCCGGCCATGGCGTCACCAGCCTCGCCGATCTCGGCATTGCGGCCACGATGGCGGATGTGGATGCGGCGCTCAAACGCAATTTTGCAACGGTTTTCGGACAATAACGTCGCATCCGCCGAAGGCGCCCTTTAACATTGCGCAACCACCCGCTAAATACCATGCGTAAGCGCGATTCCACAGCTAATGAGGCATATCATGAAAAAACTTCCCGTCATCGCCGCCCTCGCCGCCCTCGCCGCCGCGCCCGCCTTCGGCGAAGGCGATCCGGCCAAGGGCGAGAAGCTCTTCAAGAAGTGCAAGTCCTGCCACATGATCGTCAATGGCGACGAAGTGATCTTCAAGGGCGGCAAGACCGGCCCCAATCTCTATGGCGTGATCGGCCGTCAGGCCGGAAGCTACGAGGGCTTCAAATACGGCAAGGGCCTCACCGAACTCGGCGAAAAGGGCATGGTTTGGGACGAGGCGCTGCTGGCCGAATACGTCACCGATCCCAAGGGCTTCCTGAAGGCCCATGAGGTGACCCCGAAAACCAAGATGACCTTCAAGCTGAAGAAGGGCGCCGAGGACGTGGCCGCCTATCTGGCTTCGGTCGGCCCGAAGGCCGAATAAGCCGGGCTGCCCGCCAGGGGCAGGCACGCACCCCGCATTGGCGAAATTGCCGAATTGGCACAAGCCCGCCACCGGAAACCCCGGCGGCGGGTCTTTTTGTCGCGACGATGCATCTGAATATATGCAAAAAACGGCTTCCAACGGTTCGCAAATAGGTGATAAAGTCACCAAGAATCCGGCCGGCCGGTGAAACGGCGGGCCACGACTTGAAGCGAACAGGGGAGACAGTACATGGCGGACGCAGCGATCCACGGCCATGAAGGGCATGAAAGGCCGGGGTTCTTCACCCGGTGGTTCATGTCCACCAACCACAAGGACATCGGCATTCTCTATCTCTTCACGGCGGGCGCCCTTGGCCTCGTTTCCGTGATCTTCACGGTGTTCATGCGCATGGAGCTCATGGAGCCGGGCGTGCAATACATGTGCATGGAGGGGCTGCGCCTCGTGAGCGACACGGCCGCGGAATGCACCCCCAACGGCCACCTGTGGAACGTGTTCATCACCTATCACGGCGTGCTGATGATGTTCTTCGTGGTGATCCCGGCGCTGTTTGGCGGCTTCGGCAACTACTTCATGCCGCTGATGATCGGCGCCCCCGACATGGCCTTCCCGCGCATGAACAATCTCAGCTACTGGCTGTTCGTGGCCGGCGCCACCCTCGGCGTGATCTCGATGTTCGCCCCGGGCGGCAACGATCAGATGGGCTCGGGCGTGGGCTGGGTGCTCTACCCGCCGCTCTCCACCACCGAAGCCGGCATGGCGATGGATCTGGCGATCTTCGCCGTGCACCTCTCTGGCGCCAGTTCGATCCTCGGCGCGATCAACATGATCACCACCTTCCTCAACATGCGCACCCCGGGCATGACGCTGCACAAGGTGCCGCTCTTTCCCTGGTCGATCTTCGTCACCGCCTGGCTGATCCTCCTCAGCCTGCCGGTGCTCGCCGGCGCCATCACCATGCTGCTGACGGACCGCAATTTCGGCACCACCTTCTTCGATCCCGCCGGCGGCGGCGATCCGGTGCTCTACCAGCATATCCTGTGGTTCTTCGGGCACCCGGAAGTCTACATCATCATCCTGCCGGGTTTCGGCATCATCAGCCACGTGATCTCGACCTTCTCGAGAAAGCCCATCTTCGGCTATCTGCCGATGGTCTATGCGATGGTCGCGATCGGGACGCTCGGCTTCGTGGTATGGGCGCACCACATGTATACCGTGGGCCTCAGCCTCAGACAGCAGAGCTACTTCATGCTCGCCACCATGGTGATCGCGGTGCCCACCGGCATCAAGATCTTCTCCTGGATCGCCACGCTCTGGCAGGGCTCGATCGATTTCAAGACGCCGATGCTGTTTGCCATGGGCTTCCTGTTCCTGTTCACCGTCGGCGGGGTGACGGGGCTCGTCCTCAGCCAGGCGCCGCTTGATCGCGTCTATCACGACACCTACTACGTGGTGGCCCATTTCCACTACGTGATGAGCCTCGGCGCGGTGTTCGCGATCTTCGCCGGCATCTACTACTGGATCGGCAAGATGAGCGGGCGCCAGTATCCCGAATGGGCCGGCAAGCTGCACTTCTGGCTGTTCTTCATCGGCGCCAACCTCACCTTCTTCCCCCAGCACTTCCTGGGCCGCCAGGGAATGCCGCGCCGCTATATCGACTACCCGGAAGCCTTCGCCTCCTGGAATGCAATCTCGAGCTACGGCGCCTTCCTCTCCTTCGCCTCCTTCCTGTTCTTCATCGGCATCGTGTTCTACACGCTGCTGGCAGGGCGGCGCGTGAGCGAGGAAAACTACTGGAACCTGCCCGCCGACACGCTGGAA
>WFVA01000071.1 GCA_015491895.1 Albidovulum sp.
CGTGCGTGGCGCCGGGCCAGGGATTTTCGCAAGGATGAAGGCGGCGCCCTCATCCTGTTTGCGCTCTTCATCTTCATCCTGATGCTGCTCATTGGCGGCATGGCGGTGGATTTCATGCGCTTCGAAACCACCCGCACCAAGATCCAGAATACCGTTGACCGCGCCGTGCTGGCGGCGGCCTCCCTCAACCAGACCCGCACGCCCGCGGAGGTGGTGCAGGATTACTTCAACAAGGCCGGGCTCGGCGGCGCGCTCGAGGATGTCATCGTTGATGAAGGCATCAATCACCGCAAGGTGCAGGCGATCGCAAAGGCCGACATCAACACCTTCTTCCTGCACATGTCCGGCATCAACACCCTCTCCGCTCCCGGCGGCGGCACCGCCGAGGAGAAGGTGACGAACGTCGAAATCTCCCTGGTGCTCGACATCTCCGGCTCCATGGGGCGCGCAAGCTCCACGGGCGGCACCAAGATCGAACTGCTGCGCGATGCGGCAAAGGATTTCGTCGATGCGGTGCTCCAGGATGATTCCGCAGACAAGATCTCGCTCAGCCTCATCACCTACTCTGCGCAGGTGAATGCCGGCCCCGACATCTTCAACCAGATGAACGTGCTGGGCAGCTACATCAATGCCACCCACAACTACAGCCACTGCATCGAATTCGAGACGGCGGATTTCGACACGACGGCCCTCGATCTTTCCAAGACCTACCGCCAGGGGCAGCATTTCTCGCCCTATGACTACTACGATTCCGACGGCACGCTCACCTATACCAACTGCCCGAAATACGAGCGCGACCGCATCCGCGCCTTCAGCCAGGACAAGAACGAGCTCAAGGCCCAGATCGATGATCTGGAACCGGAGGCGAATACCGCCATCCACATGGGAATGAAATGGGGCACCGCGCTTCTCGATCCCTCCACCCGGCCGATCGTGAGCGGGCTGATCGGCATGGGCAAGGTCGATAACGTGTTCAGCGGCCGCCCCGCGGATTACAGCGATGAAGATACGCTCAAGGTCATCGTCCTGATGACGGACGGTGAAAACGTGAACACCCTGCGCGTGAAAAGCACCTATTACAACAGCATCTGGGAATACAACTACTGGAATACCAACAGGGTTCCGTGGAGCAGCACATATCTCTATTACAAATATACCGCATCTCAGGCCGATGACATGCTCGAAAGCATCTGCGATGCCGCCAAGGCGAAGAACATCACGGTTTACACCGTCGGCTTCGAGGTGGGCGAACATGGCGCGAACGTGATGGAGAACTGCGCCACCCAGCCCAGCCATTTCTTCCGCGTGGAAGGGATCGAGATCGCCGAGGCCTTCCAGGCCATCGCCAACGATATCAACCGCCTGAGGCTGACCCAATGAAACGCATCATCACGCAGATCCTCGCGGGCCTGCGCGATCTGCGCAGGAAGGAGGACGGCAACGCCACGGTCGAGTTTGCCATCCTCTTCCCGGCGTTCATCATGATCTTCCTCTCGGCCTTCGAATCCGGCCTCCTGATGACCCGCCAGGTGCTTCTCGATCGCGCGGTCGATCTCACCGTGCGCGATATCAGGCTGAGGACATGGCTGCCCGGCCCCCCGCCGACGCATGACCAGCTCAGGCAGCAGATCTGTGACAGGACGGGGATCATCCCGGACTGCATGAATTCCCTCCTGATCGAGATGCGCCCGGTGGATCGCAGCACCTGGACGCCCCTCGACACCAATGCCACCTGCATCGACAAGAGCCAGCCGATCGCGCCGCAACAGCCGCCCAATTTCAGCACCGGCGGGGATGACGATCTCATGCTGCTGCGCGCCTGCGCGGTTTTCGATCCGATCTTCCCGATGTCGGATCTCGGGCTCAAGCTGGCGCGCGCCAGCACCGGCGATTACGCCCTCTTTGCCTCGACAGTATTCGTAAACGAGCCAAGCTCATGAAACAGTATCTCGTATCCCCCGCGGCAGTTCTGCGCGCCCGCATCGCCCGCTTTGCCCGTGATCTGCGCGGCAGCCTTTCGATGGAAACGGTGCTCGTGTTCCCGCTCCTGATGTGGGCCTATATCGCGATGTTCATCTATTTCGATGCCTTCCGCGTCCAGAGCACCAATCTCAAGGCCGCCTATGCGGTGAGCGATCTGCTTTCGCGCGAGGCCGTGGTCAATCAGGATTACATCGACGGCATGAACGATGTGTTCGATTATCTCATCGCTTCCTCCGATCCCACATGGCTCAGGGTGACGGTCGTGAAGTGGGATGAGAACGACGATGAATACAAGGTCGAATGGTCGCACACCACCAAGGGAAAGCCGGTGCACACCGATGCCACGATCAACAGCCCCGATGTCGTCAGCAAGATCCCGGTCCTGCCGGTTGGCGACAAGGTGATCGTTGTCGAAACCCACATGACCTACGAGCCCATCTTCAACGTCGGCCTCGGGCAGCTCTCGCTGGACAATTTCATTGTCACCCGGCCGCGCAAGGGGCCGCAGCTCCAGTGGTCGGACATCTGACAGCCGCCGTCTCCCTCGCCTGAACGAAGGAAGGCGACGCAAAGACAAACGGCGGCTCACCGGGCCGCCGTTTCTGCTTTTCCCGGCTCTCTTTCAGCCCTGATCACCCGTTTCGTCCCCGTGCTCCCGGACGAGCACCGTGAGGATCTCGGCCATCGCCTTGGCCTGCCCGGCGGAAGTCACCCCGCCGATGCCGATGCGCCGCCCGAACCGCCACCAGAGCCCGGGCGCCCAGGCCCGGGGGGCGGGCCTTTTCAGGATCAGGCTGAACCCGTGCGAAGGCTTCAGCGCGAAGGTTCCGCGGCTGACGGCTTCGATCTCCCCGATCCGCGCCAGCACCCGCCCCCCGCTTTCGCGCAAGGATTCGCGGGTGAGTTCAAGCCGCCGCCCCGTGGCCTCGTAAAGCCCGAGCCCCAGCCACAGGACAACCCCGGCCGCGACCAGGAGCAGCAGGCGTATCCAGAGCGCCATCCCCGGCGCGCCAATCCCGAGCCAGGCCAGCAACATGCCAAGCGCTGCCAGCACCATGAGCGCGAAGAACCGGCGCGGCGCGGAGGCCGATAGCGTGATCAGCACCTCCCCTGCCCTCTCCTCTTCCCTGTCGCCCCTGCGGGGATTGTCGCTCATGCGCACCCTCCTTCGCCGTCTTCATTTCACTCTCTCTCGCTTTAGCCGGATGACGCCAGAAATGACAGTGCTTCATTCCCCGCTTTATCCCCGCGCCGCCATGGCCTAGGTTCGGCCCATGTTTCCCTTCGAAAACACATATGTCCGTCTGCCCGAGAGAATGTATGCGCGCATAAGCACATGGCCGGTGCCCGCGCCCGAGATGATCGCGCTCAACGAGCCTCTTGCGCGCGATCTCGGGCTTGACGTAGCGGCGCTACGCTCCCCGGCCGGCGTGGCGGTGCTTTCGGGGAGCGCCCTGCCCGAAGGCGCCGAGCCGCTGGCGCAGGCCTATGCGGGGCATCAGTTCGGCGGCTGGGTGCCGCAACTGGGCGACGGGCGGGCGATGCTGCTCGGGGAAGTGCGCGATCACGAAGGCCGGCTGTGGGACATCCAGCTCAAGGGCTCGGGCCCCACCCCCTTTTCGCGCGGGGGCGACGGGCGCGCGCCGCTCGGGGCCGTCCTGCGCGAATATGTGGTGAGCGAGGCGATGCAGGCGCTCGGCGTTCCCACCACGCGGGCGCTTGCGGCGGTGGCCACCGGCGCAAAAGTGCGCCGCGAAGAGATGCTGCCCGGCGGGGTGCTGACGCGGGCCGCCACCAGCCACATGCGCGTGGGCACCTTCCAGTATTTCGCCGCGCGCGGCGATCGCGAGGCGCTGGAGAGGCTGGTGGATTACACCATCGCCCGCCATTACCCGGAGATTGACGGCCCGCTGGCGCTCCTCGAGGCGGTGGTGGCGGCGCAGGCACGCCTGATCGCCCAATGGATGGGCCTTGGCTTCATCCACGGGGTGATGAACACCGACAACACCCATCTCGGCGGCCTCACCATCGATTACGGCCCCTGCGCCTTCATGGATGGTTATGTGCCCGGCAAGGTGTTCAGCTCGATCGATCGCATGGGGCGTTATGCCTACGATCGCCAGCCGCGGGTGATCGTGTGGAATCTGGCGCAGTTCGCCACCTCGCTGATCCCGGTGATGGGGGAGGATCAGGAGGCGGCGATCGGCGAAGCCACGCAGGCGGTGGCGGAATTCACGCCGCAGTTCTCGCGCGAGTGGCTGCGGATCTTCCGCGCCAAGCTCGGGCTCGCAGAGGAAGCGCCGGACGGCATCGCGGACGAGAACGATGTGAAGCTGATCGCGGCATTTCTCGATCTGATGGCGCGCGAGGAGGCGGATTTCACCAATACCTTCCGTGCCCTCGCACGCGGGAACGCGGAAGACGAATTCACCGATCGCGCCGCTTACCGGGAATGGCACGAGGCCTGGCTTGCGCGGCGCGCGCGCGAGGCCTCCGCAGCGCAGGAGCAGCTTGCCCTGATGCAGCGCACATCGCCCGTGCTGATTGCGCGCAATCACCGGGTGGAAGAGGCGATCGGGGCTGCATACGCAGGCGATTTCGCACCGTTCCACCGCCTCAACGCCGCCCTTCGCCGCCCATATGAGGAGCAGGCGGAATTTGCCGATCTTGCCCGCCGCCCCGCCCCTGCTGAAGAGGTGAAGCGCACCTTCTGCGGCACCTGAACGGCGGGGGCGCGGATCGTGCGGGCAAGCGGGGCTGCCCGACCTGCTTTTGCCCCCCGCACCGCGCCCCGGAAATATCTGCGGACCAGTGACGGGAAACAGATACATTGCGGCATTTGCGCTCTCACATGGCCGAAGGGGCCGGCGCAATTGACGGCGCGGGGTGGCAGCCGGTAAACCCGCGCTGCACGGGGCCGAACGGAGGAAACGCGCCATGACCATCCTGCAGCTCGCCTCTCTCCTGATCGTTCTGGCCGGGGCCTTCGGGGCGGTCAACTACCTGTTTCTGAAGCTGCCCGGGGCGATCGGCATTCTGGTGGTGGCACTGGCGGCCTCGATCGGCGTGATGGTGCTGGACTTCCTCCTTCCCGGGATCGGCGCAAGCGCGCTCATCCGTGAAATCGTCCGGGATTTCGAATTCTCCGAAGCGCTGCTCGAAGGCATGCTGGGGCTGCTGCTCTTTGCCGGGGCGATGCATGTGAAGCTGGCGGACCTGCGGGGGCAGTGGCCGGTGGTGCTGCTGATGGCAACGCTCGGGGTGGCGCTTTCCACGGCGGTTGTCGGGGTCGGGTTTTCCTGGCTCACGGGGATGCCGCTGATGGTGGCGCTTGTCTTCGGGGCGCTGATCTCGCCCACCGATCCGGTGGCCGTTCTGGGCGTGCTGCGCGATGCGCGCCTGCCCGCAACGCTGGAGACCAAGATCGCCGGCGAAAGCCTGTTCAATGACGGCGTGGGTTATGTGGTCTATCTGGTGCTGGTGGGGCTGGCCTTTTCGCAGGCAGAGGGGCATGGGGGCGGCCAGGGCGCCGGTGAGGCATCGCAGCTCGAGGCGGCGGCGCGGCTGTTTGCGCAGGAAGCGCTCGGCGGCGCGCTGCTCGGAGCGCTCCTTGGCTGGATCACCTTTTCGGTGATGCGGCGGATCGACGATTACGCGCTCGAGGTGCTGATCACCCTCGGCCTGGCCTTCGGGGGCTATCAGCTTGCGGTGGCGCTGCATCTTTCGGGGCCGATCTTTGCCGTGATCGCCGGGCTGTTCATCGGCGACGTGGGGATGAAATACGCCATGAGCGAGGAAACGAGGCGCCATGTCGGGGCCTTCTGGATGATGGTGGACGAGATCCTCAATGCGGTGCTGTTCCTGATGATCGGGGTGGAGGTTTTCGCGCTCACCTTCGATCTCGAGACGGTAAGGGCCGGCGCTTTCGCCATCGGGCTGGCGCTCGCGGCACGCCTGATCGCGGTGGCGATGCCCATCCTGATCCTGCGCCCGTTCCGCCGCTTCTCGCGTGGCGTGATCCCGATCATGACATGGGGCGGCCTGAAGGGCGGGATCTCGGTTGCGCTCGCGCTGGCGCTGCCGGAGGGCGAATGGAAGCCGCTCATCCTCACCTCCACCTATATCGTGGTGGTCTTCTCGATCATCGTGCAGGGGCTGACGATCGGGCGGCTGGCAACGCGGCTCGGGCGCGAGCCGGAGCTGGTATAAGGTCAGACCACCAGGCCCGGCAGGAAGCTGCCGCAAATCTCATCCCTGCGCCGCGGGCCGGGATTTTCCCCTGACAGCACGGCCTTTTCCATGCCATGCTGCCCGCCGAAAGCAACCATTCCGGGGGATCGAATATGAGCTTCATGAAAACACTCGCCAAGGTGGCGATCGGCGTTGCCATTGCCAAGGGCGCGGCCGCGATGACGAGTCGCGCGCGCAGCGGCGCAGGCGGCAGCACGGGCAGCGGGGGCGGCCTCCTCGAACAGCTCGGCGGCGCGCTCGGCCAGGGCCGCGCCCCGCAGGGCGGCGGGATCGAGAACATGCTGGGCGCGGTGCTCGGCGGCAGAAGCGCGCAATCAGCCGGCAGCGGCCAGGGCGGGCTTGGCGGGCTGCTCGATGGCCTCAGCCGCGCGAGCCGCCCCGGCATCGCCAGCGCATCGGCGCCCGGCGGCGGGCTTGACGAGATGCTCGGCGGGCTTGCCGGCGGCATTGGCGCGGGCTCGGGCGGGCTCGGCGATCTCCTCGGCGGAATGCTTGGCGGCTCGCTCGGAGGGGCGCTCGGCGGCGCCGGCGCGGCGCGCGCCGCCATGCCCGAAGCCATGCCCGAGGCCGCGCCCGAAGCCAACAAGGCAGACAAATCCAAGAGCGGCAAGGCGCGCAGGAGCTTCGCCGAAGAGCTCAACCGCTCGCTTGCCGGCGAAGAGCCCGAGCCCGCCCCCGAACACGAACTGGCCGCCGCCCTGATGCTGCGCGCCATGATCCAGGCCGCGAAATGCGATGGCCGGATCGATGCCGAAGAGCAGGCGAAGCTTCTGGAAAAGCTTGGCGATGTCTCGCCCGAGGAGCGGGCCTTCGTGGAGGCGGAGCTTGCCGCGCCGGTGGATGTGGAGGGGCTGGCGCGCCAGGTGCCCGAGGGGCTGGAGCCGCAGATCTATGCGATGTCGGTGCTCGCCATCGATCTCGACAGCCAGGCCGAAGCGCAATACCTCCATCAGCTTGCCCAGGCCCTGGGGCTTGGCAAGAGCGATGTCAATCACATTCACGCCCAGCTCGGCGCGCCCGCGCTCTACGCCTGATCCCGCAGCGCCCGATCTCCCGTCCGCAGCGCTCCTGCGGGCGGGGCCTGTTGGGCATTGGTGCCGCTCCCCGGCAAAAAACGGTGGAGCCCTGCCCGCGCTTCGCATAAAGAAGGCGCGAACAAGCGAGACGGGCGGATGAGCGAGTCCATCATCGAGAAATGCGAGAAATCCGGCCTCCGGCTGACGGAGCAGCGCCGCGTGATCGCCTCGGTGCTGGAAAGGGCCGAGGATCACCCGGATGTGGAAGAGCTGCACCGTCGCGCAAGCCGGATCGATCCGCGCATCTCGATCGCCACCGTCTATCGCACGGTGAAGCTCTTCGAGGAGGCCGGCATTCTCGAAAAGCGCGAATTCGGCGATGGCCGCGCCCGCTACGAGCCGGCCGACCGCGAACACCACGATCACCTGATCGATCTCACCACCGGCGACGTGATCGAATTCGTCGATCCCGAAATCGAGGCCCTGCAGGAGAAGATCGCCCAGAAGCTCGGCTACAGGCTGAAGGGCCACCGGCTCGAGCTTTTCGGCGTCCCCCTCAACAAGAAGGAAGAGAAATGAGCATCATCATCGATATCAAGGCGCGCGAGATCCTCGACAGCCGCGGCAATCCCACGGTGGAGGTGGATGTGCTGCTGGAAGACGGCACGCTGGGACGCGCGGCGGTGCCCTCGGGGGCGTCCACCGGCGCGCATGAGGCGGTGGAGCTGCGCGATGGCGATCCCGGGCGCTACATGGGCAAGGGGGTGCTCAAGGCCTGTGCGGCGGTGAACGGCGAGATCGCCGAGGCGCTCGCGGGCATGGACGTGACGGAGCAGGAAGCGCTCGATGCCGCCATGCGCGCGCTTGACGGCACCGAAAACAAGGCCCGCCTCGGCGCCAATGCGATCCTCGGGGTTTCGCTGGCGGCGGCCAAGGCGGCGGCCTATTTCACCGCCCAGCCGCTTTTCCGCTACGTGGGCGGCACCGCGGCGCGGATGCTGCCGGTGCCGATGATGAACATCATCAACGGCGGCGAGCACGCCGACAACCCGATCGACATCCAGGAATTCATGATCATGCCCGTGGCCGCGCCGAACATTCACGAGGCGGTGCGCTGGGGGGCGGAAATCTTCCACACCCTGAAGAAGGAGCTTTCGGCCGCCGGCTACAACACCGCGATCGGCGACGAAGGCGGCTTCGCGCCGGCGCTTTCGGGCACCCGCGAGGCGCTCGATTTCATCCTGCGCGCCATCGAGAAGGCGGGCTACAAGCCGGGCGAGGAAATCTTCCTCGCGCTCGATTGCGCCGCCACGGAATACTTCAGGGACGGCAGATATGTGCTTGCCGGAGAAGGGAAAACCCTGACAAGCGAGGAGAACGCCGCCTATCTCGAGGCGCTGGTGAAAGATTACCCGATCATCAGCATCGAGGACGGCATGGCCGAGGATGACTGGGAGGGCTGGGTGGCGCTCACAGCGGCGCTCGGCGAGCGCATCCAGCTTGTCGGCGATGATCTCTTCGTCACCAACCCCAAGCGCCTTGCGCGCGGCATCGAGATGGGCGCGGCCAATTCGCTCCTCGTCAAGGTCAATCAGATCGGCACGCTTTCCGAAACCCTCGATGCCGTCGCCATGGCTCATCGCGCCAGCTACACTTGCGTGATGAGTCACCGCTCGGGCGAGACGGAAGATGCCACCATCGCCGATCTCGCCGTGGCCACCAACTGCGGCCAGATCAAGACGGGCTCGCTCTCGCGCTCCGACCGCCTGGCGAAATACAACCAGCTCATGCGCATCGAGGAAATGCTCGGCGAAACCGCCCGCTATGCCGGCCGCTCGATCCTGAAAGGCTGAGAGCGCATCCGCCGATCGCGCCCCCGAGCCCTTGCCGCGGCGGAAGGCAGGATGTTATCCTGCCCGGTGAGAGGGAACTTGCGTCAAGGGGCTTGGGGGCTGGTGCTGTGCGCTCAGTGGTGATTTCATGTCTGGCGTTCCTGATGTCAGGCTGCGTGGCGGTCACGACCACAAGGCAGGATCTTAAAACGGCGAACGCACCGCTCTCCGCCCAGCCCTGCGAGCGGCGTGCCAGTGACAAATGCACCTTCCTCAACGCCCCCGTAGCGCTTTCGCAAAAGCCGATCCGGCTGAAGAAGCGCCCCCTGCCCTTCTACCGCACCACCCGCCCGCTGGAATTCGTGGATGCGAGGGCGCGCAGATGGGTCGCCCCGAAGGCCACCCTCACCGATGGCGCCTCCATCCCCGATATCTTCGTCCCCCTGATCGGCAATCCGCGCTCGCGCCAGTTCATCGATGCCGCCACGCTGCATGATGCCTATTGCGGCGTGGGCAATGAAAGCCTGCCGCAATACCACGCCGATACCTGGCAGAACGTGCATCACATGTTCTATGACGCCCTGCGCGTGGGCGGCACGCCGGCGAAGAAGGCGAAGATCATGTATGCGGCCGTCTATCTCGCCGGCCCGCGCTGGTACATGCCCGGCCAGAAGCCGCAGGCACGCATGCCGGTGCCGGGCGTGATGGTTATCTCCGCGCCCGTCGTTTCCGCCCCCGGCATCAATCGCCCGCTGCCCGAAATCCTGCCAGAGGAAGCCCTCGTCGCGGCCCTGCTCGATGTGATCGATTACATCAACCGCACCAATCCCCCCCTTGCCCGGCTCGACGCTCACCTCCTGAAGACAGAACGCCGCCTGCTCGCCGAAGCCGCAAATGCCGCCGCCCGCGATGACGGCCAAGAAAGCACCACCAACAACCAGTATTGAGCCCTGATGAGCCCAGCGCCCCGGACCCATGCCGATCGCCTGATCGAAGCCCTCGCCCTCACGCCCCACCCCGAAGGCGGCCACTACCGCCAGACATGGATCGCCGACGCCCCCGAAGGCGCCCGCCCCGCCGGCACCGCGATCCTCTTCCTTCTGAAAGCGGGCGAGCAAAGCCGCTGGCACAGGGTGGACGCCACCGAGATCTGGCATTTCCACGCCGGCGCGCCCCTGCGCCTCTCCATGAGCGAAACGGTCAAAGGCCCGGCGCGCGCCCATATCCTCGGCCCCGATCCCCTCGCCGGCCAGTCTCCCCAGATCGTCGTGCCTGCCCATCACTGGCAGATGGCCGAAAGCACCGGCGATTACACGCTGGTGAGCTGCACCGTCTCCCCCGGCTTCCGCTTCGAGGGCTTCGAACTCGCCCCCGAGGGCTTCGACATCCCCCGCGAAGGCTGATCGCGCGCGCTTCTTCATCCCGGCCGAAATACTCCCGGGGTGAATTGCCCGCCAGAACGAGATGAGAACAGGCGGAACCGTCATAAGACATCTTGTGATGAGGGCGGCGCCCGGCCCGAGGGTGGGCGCTCGATAGCGCCCGCCCTGTGGGGCGGGTCGGGCGCTGCCCGGCGGTGCCCGCCGGGCGGGAAAAAGCGATGATACATCGCATTCGGATGATTCCACGCGTGGGTCATCCCGTTCCAAGGGCAAGAGGGGCAGGCAGCCCCTACCCTTCCCCCGCCAGCGCCGCAAGCA
>WFVA01000072.1 GCA_015491895.1 Albidovulum sp.
GGCCATATCCCCCGCCCCGGCCATTCATCCGTCCGCACGGGGCGCGGTGCCCGTGCGGACGGATGAATGGCCGGGGCGGGGGATATGGCCGCGCGGGGAAATCATGCTTCACCCATACAGCAGACGTCAGCGCGCAGAAAGCCCCCGGGATGCGCGCTCCCGGTCTGCCCCGGGGCCGCCGCCTGCCGCCTGATCGCGTCAGCCCCTGCCGCAAGGGATCGCGGCCCGGGGGAAAACGGGATCCCGCCATTAGAATGCCGAGAATCGTTGCCCAATGCGCCCGGACATGCTTATCGTAGGGGATCGGAAGATCCGGCCCCGCCGCGCCCGCCCCGCGATGCGGCAAGGAGGGGCGGGGCCGAATCGGGGGGAAAGGGAGAACTGCAGGAAGAAAAACGGAAAAATGCCAAACCGTTCGCCGGCGGGGCTTGAACCTCTGGTGCCAGTTCTGCCATGAACGTGAACCACGAAGCAATGAAACCGGGGATGCCCCGGATCCGCATGGACGGGCATGGCGGTTTCACGGTCTGAACCACGAATGCAACTCAACAGGAGGAAAGACATGAAATTCGGAAAAATTCTCGCAGCGGCAGCGGTGATCGGGCTTTCGCTCGGCGTCGCCGAGGCCCAGGAGAAGCGCTACATCTCGATCGGCACCGGCGGTGTGACCGGGGTGTATTACCCGACGGGCGGCGCCATCTGCCGCCTTGTCAACAAGAGCTACAAGGATACCGGCATCCGCTGCTCGGCCGAATCCACCGGCGGCTCGATCTACAACATCAACACCATCCGCTCGGGCGAGCTGGATTTCGGTGTCGCCCAGTCCGACTGGCAGTATCACGCCTATAACGGCACCTCGAAATTCGCCGACAAGGGCCCCTTCAAGGATCTGCGGGCGGTGTTTTCGATCCACCCCGAGCCGGTGACGATCATCGCGCGCGATGATTCCGGCATCAAGAACCTGCCCGATCTGCGCGGCAAGCGGGTGAATATCGGCAACCCGGGCTCGGGCACGCTGGGCACCTGGGAAGTCATCGAGAAGACGATGGGCTGGAACCGCTCCGATCTGGCGCTCGCGGCGCAGATGAAATCCTCCGAAACCGGCGCCGCGCTGTGCGACAACAAGATCGACGCCTATTTCTGGCTGGTGGGCCACCCCTCGGCGCTCACCCAGGAAACGCTGGCTTCCTGCCCCTCGCATCTCGTGAATGCCTGGACGCCGGAGATCCAGAAGCTCGTCGAGGAAACCCCCTACTACCGCAAGGCGGTGATCCCCGCGGGCATGTACAACAACGATGAAGATATCACCACCTTCGGCGTGGGCGCCACCCTCGTGACCCGTGCCGACGTGCCCGAGGAGGTTGTCTATACGCTGGTGAAATCGGTGTTCGAGAACTTCGATCAGTTCAAGAAGCTGCACCCGGCCTTCGCCAACCTCAAGCCCGAGGAAATGATCAAGGACGGCCTTTCGGCCCCCCTGCACCCCGGTGCGATCAAGTATTACAAGGAAAAGGGCTGGATGTAATTTCGGCCGGGGGCCGGCGGGAGATTCCCGCCGGCCCTTCATTTGAAGCCACCTGACGGCATGAAGATCGCGCAAGGCGGCCGCCGTTCATGGTGAAAGTGGTATTTCGTGCCGCCGGCAGGCAAGGATGCCGGGCATGGACAGGGAGGAAATCATGACGCAATCGGAGTCTCGCCCGGATAATGTCTCCAGGGCGGAAGAGCTTGCCGCCGAGGTCGAAACCGGCGCCCGCAATCCGAAGGGCTGGCAGCGCCCGCTGATCCCGGCGCTCTGCTTCCTCTGGGCGCTCTACCAGCTCTATATCGCCTCGACGCTTCCTTCCGATCTGACGGTGGCAACAGGCATCGAATTCTTCCAGTTCATCGGCAATCTTTCGATCTCGCGCAAGATCCACCTGATGTTTGCGCTGGTGCTGGCGATCATGAGCTATCCCCTGTGGAAGCGCGCCAGCCGCGAAACCATCCCGCTTTACGACTGGTTCCTGATCCTGCTCGGCGCGGGCGCCATTCTCTACATGATCGTGATGGATTCCAACATCGCCAATCGCGCCGGCGATTTCACCCATCCCCAGATCCGCATCGACATGATGGTGGCCGTCACCGGCCTCGCGGTGCTGGCGATCGCCGTCTATCGCTCGCTCGGGCTGCCGCTGGTGGTGGTGGCGGGCATCCTGATGGCCTATGCCTTCATCGGCGGCGGCAACTGGGGCGGCGCCTCCTTCACCAAGGGGGTCTGGCATTTCTGGATGCAGGAAGAGGGCGTGTTCGGCAAGCCGCTCGCCGTTTCGGCGCAGATGATCTTCCTCTTCGTGCTGTTCGGCGCGATCCTCGAGAAGGCCGGGGCGGGGGCCTATTTCATCAAGATCGCCTTCGCTCTGCTCGGGCATCTGCGCGGCGGGCCGGCCAAGGCGGCGGTGATCGCCTCGGGGCTCTCGGGGCTCTATTCGGGCTCCTCCATCGCCAATGTGGTCACCACCGGCACCTTCACAATCCCGCTGATGAAGCGCACCGGATTCGCGCCCGAGAAGGCCGGGGCGGTGGAGGTCGCGGCTTCCACCAACGGCCAGCTGACGCCGCCCGTGATGGGCGCCGCGGCTTTTCTGATCGCTGAATTCACCGGGGTCGAATACACAACGCTTCTGAAGCACGCGCTGGTGCCGGCGCTGGTGAGCTACATCGCGCTGGTCTATATCGTTCATCTCGAGGCCTGCAAGCTCGATCTCAAGGGCCTGCCCCGCCATCCCTCCTCCATGAGCTTCCTGCAAAAGCTCATCGGCACCATCGGCGGCTTCATCCTCGTCGCCCTTCTGATCCTTGCGGCGAACTACATCATGCTGGCCGTCGCGCCCTTCGTTCCGGGGGCGAGTTTCGCGGCCTCGGCACTGCTGGCGCTCATTGCCTATCTGGTGCTGCTGTGGATCGCCGCGCGTCAGCCCGACCTCGAAGAGGACGATCCCGACGCTCCGATCACCGAGCTGCCCAAGGCCGGGGAAACGGCGCTCACCGGGCTCTATTTCCTGCTGCCGATCCTGATCCTGCTCTGGGCGATCCTGCCTACGCCCGACAAGCTCTCGCCAGGCCTTGCGGCCTTCTATGCCTGTCTCGCGATGATTTTCATCGCCGTCACCCAGCATGCGCTGAAGGCGGTCTTCCGGGGCGAGGGCGATCTCGGCGCAAAGCTCAAGCGCGGCGTGATCGATACCGTGGAAGGCATGATCTCCGGCGCGCGCAACATGATCTCCATCGGCATCGCAACCGCCGCCGCCGGCGTGATCGTGGGCGCGATATCGCTCACGGGCGCGCATGCGATGGTGGGCGAATTCGTCGAGTTCCTCTCGGGCGGCAACCTGATGATCATGCTGATCCTGGTGGCGGTGATGAGCCTCATTCTCGGCATGGGCCTGCCGACCACGGCGAACTATCTCGTGGTTTCCTCGCTCATGGCGCCCGTGATCGTGGCGCTCGGGGCCAAATCGGGGCTGATCGTGCCGCTGGTCGCGGTGCACCTGTTCGTGTTCTATTTCGGCATCCTCGCCGATGACACGCCCCCCGTGGGCCTCGCGGCCTATGCGGCGGCGGCGATCTCCGGTGGCGATCCGATCAAGACGGGCCTGCAGGGCTTCGGCTACGACATCCGCACCGCGCTGCTGCCCTTCCTCTTCATCTTCAACACCGATCTCCTGCTGATCGACGTGGGGCCGCTGAAGGCGATCTTCGTCTTCCTGACGGCGGTGATCGCGATGCTGCTCTTCGCCGCCGCCACGCAAGGCTGGTTCATCACCAGAAGCCGGCTCTGGGAATCCGCAGCCCTGCTGCTGGTGGCCTTCACCCTCTTCCGCCCGGGCTACTGGCTCGACATGATCGAACCGCCCTTCGAGGCCCATACGGCCGGCGAAACGGTGCAGATGCTCGAAGAGCAGCCCGAGGGCACCAAGGTCCGCCTGAAGCTCGTCGGCCCCGATTTCGACGATCCCGATCGCCTCACCCAGACGAATATCGAGATCACCCTCGGGCCGAAGGGCGCAAGCGCCGAGGACAGGCTCGCCGATCTCGGCATCATGACGATCGAGGAGGAGGGCAGGCTTCGGTTTGACGGCTTCTCCTTCAATTTCAAGGATCGCGATCTGAAGGAGCGGCTGGAGAAGGAATTCGATACCTTCATTGATGACAAGCCCGTTGTCATCGATCAGTTGCTCACGCCGCGCGATCGCATGCCCAAGGAGGTATTCTACATCCCGGCGCTTCTGCTGCTGGGGCTGGTGGTGTTCCTCCAGCGCCGCCGCGCGCGGCGCGGGCCGCAAGCCACCCCCACAGCGCAAGCCGCCTGAAGATCGGAGAAATATCATGTTTCAGAACATACTCGTTCCCGTCGATCTGGCCTTTCGCCCCAAACGGCGGCGCGCGCTTCCCGTGGCCGTCGATCTGGCGCAGAAATACGGCGGCAGGATACACGGGCTGACGGTGCTGCCGGATTACGGCATGCCGCTCGTGGGCAGCTATTTTCCTTCCGAATACGCCGAAAAGGCGGCCCTGGAGGCGGAAAGGGAGCTCCGCGATCTGTTTGCGGAATATGTCCCGCAGGATCTCGTGGCCGCTGTCGAGGTGCGCCGCGGGACGATCTACCAGCAGATCCTGGCCGCGGCTTCGGATCTTGCCTGCGATTCGATCGTGATGGCCGCGCACCGGCCGGAAATGAAGGATTACCTGATCGGCTCCAACGCCTCGCGCGTGGTGCGCCATGCCGAGCAGATGGTGGTGGTCGTGCGTTAGGGCAGGGCCGCCGGGGCGCCGTTGGGGGCGAAAACCGGGGCTTGCGGCATGAATGAAAAGGATCCCGCGGCACAGGCGATCGCCCGGGCGCTGGCGCTGCCCTGCTGGGAGGCGCCGGGGGCGGCGGAGCTTCTGGGCGGCGGGATCACCAATTTCAACGTGCTCATCGAGGATGGCGGGCGGCGGTATGTGGTGCGCATCGGCGAGGACATTCCCCATCACGGGGTGATGCGCTTCAACGAACTGGCGATCAGCCGCGCCGCCCATGCCGCCGGGCTCGCGCCGGCGGTGATCCATGCGGAGCCGGGGGCGATGGTGCTGGAGTTCGTCGAGGCCGCGCCGCTGAGCGAAAGCGATCTGCAGGAAAGGCGGACCCGCGAACAGGTGATCGAAATGATCGCCCGCTGCCACCGCGATGTGGCGCGCCATCTGCGCGGGCCGGTGCTGGCCTTCTGGGTGTTTCACGTGATCCGCGATTATGCGGCGCGGCTCGCGGAGATGGGCTCGCCCCACGCGCCGCTTCTGGCGGGCATGATGGCCGAGGCGGCGGCGATGGAGGCGGCGGTGGGGCCGGTGCGTCTGGTGCTCGGGCACAATGATCTCCTGCCCGCCAACATCCTGCGCGGAGAGGGGCGGCTCTGGCTGATTGACTGGGAATACGGCGGTTTCAACACCCCGCTTTTCGATCTCGCGGGGCTGGCGTCGAACGCGGGCCTCGGCCCCGGGGCCGAAGGCGAGATGCTGCGCCAGTATTTCGGCCGCGCGCCGGATGGCGGGCTGAAGCGGCGCTACCGGGCGATGAAATGCGCCTCGCTCCTGCGCGAAACGCTCTGGTCGATGGTATCGGAAATGACGAGCGGGATCGATTTCGATTACGCCGCCTATACGGCGGAAAACCTGGCGCGCTACCGCGGCGCGCTTGGCGAATTCCGCGCAGAAGGAGGAGCGCGATGAAGGATTTCCCCACACAGGCGCAGGCCGTGATCATCGGCGGCGGCATCATCGGCTGTTCCACCGCCTACCACCTGGCGCGCCTGGGCTGGGATGTGGTGCTGCTGGAGCGCAGGAAGCTCACCTCGGGCAGCACCTTTCACGCCGCCGGGCTGGTGGGGCAATTGCGCTCGAACGCCAATATCACCCGGCTTCTGGGCTATTCCGTCGATCTCTATCGCGGGCTCGAGGCGGAAACGGGGCTGGCCACGGGCTGGAAGATGAACGGCGGCCTGCGCCTGGCCTGCAGCGAAGAACGCTGGGAGGAGGTGCGCCGCCAGGCCACCACGGCGCGCTCCTTCGGCCTCGAGATGGCGCTATTGAGCCCGAAGGAAGCGCAGGATCTGTGGCCCCTGATGCAGGTGGATGACGTGATCGGCGCCGCCTTCCTGCCCACCGACGGCCAGGCCAACCCTTCCGACATCACCCAATCCCTCGCCCGCGGCGCGCGCATGAAGGGGGCGCTGATCTTCGAGGATGTGAAGGTGCTTTCGGTGGCGGTGGAAAAGGGCGTGATCCGGGGGGTGGAGACGACCCGCGGGCGGATCGAAACGCCCGTCGTCATCGCCTGTGCCGGGCAGTGGACGCGGGCGCTGGCGAAAAGCGTCGGCGTCAACGTGCCGCTGGTATCGGTGCAGCACCAATATATGGTGACGGAGCCGATCGCCGGCGTCTCCCCCGATCTGCCCACCCTGCGCGATCCCGATCGCCTCACCTATTACAAGGAGGAGGTGGGCGGGCTAGTGATGGGCGGCTACGAGCCAAATCCGCTTCCCTGGGCCGAAAACGGCATCCCGCCGGGCTTCCACTATTCCCTCCTCGAGAGCGATTTCGATCACTTCGAGCCCCTGATGAAGCTGGCCCTCGGGCGCGTGCCGGCGCTGGAAACGGCCGGGGTCAAGACGCTGGTGAACGGCCCCGAAAGCTTCACCCCCGACGGCAATTTCATCCTCGGCGAGGCGCCGGAACTCGGAAATTTCTTCGTCGGCGCCGGGTTCAACGCCTTCGGCATCGCCGCCGGCGGCGGGGCGGGCATGGCGCTCGCGGAATGGGTGGCAAACGGCGCGCCGCCCTTTGATCTGTGGCCCGCCGACATCCGCCGCTTCGGCCAGCCCCATTTCGATGACGACTGGATCCGCACCCGCACCCACGAGGCCTATGGCCGCCATTACGCCATGGCCTGGCCGGCGGAGGAATACGAAAGCGCCCGCCCCTGCCGCCGCTCGCCGCTCTATGATCGCCTGCGCGAAAAGGGCGCGGTGTTCGGCGAGAAGCTCGGCTGGGAGCGGCCGAACTGGTTTGCCGATACCGCCGCGGGCGAGGCGGCGCGGGATATTCCCACCTTCGGCCGGCCCAACTGGCATGAGGCGGTGGGGCGCGAGCACCGGGCCGGGCGCAGCGCGGCGGCGCTCTTCGATCAGACGTCTTTCGCCAAGTTCGTCCTCAAGGGGCCCGATGCCCTGCCGGCGCTGCAATGGATCTGCGCCAACCGCATGGAAAGGCCCGCCGGCGCGATCACCTACACCCAGCTTCTGAATGCGCGCGGCGGCATCGAAAGCGATCTGACGATCACCAGGCTGGCGGAGGATGAATTCTACATCGTCACCGGCACCGCCCAGGCGACCCGCGATCTTTCCTGGATCGCGCGCCATATCCCCAAGGGCGCGAATGCGCAGCTGTTCGATGTCACCTCTGCCAATGCGGTGCTTTCGCTGATGGGGCCGAGGGCGCGCGAGATCCTCTCGGCCGTCACCCGCGATGACGTGAGCAACGAAGCCTTCCCCTTCGCCACCGCCCGGCGCATCGCCATTGCCGGCTGCCCCGTGCTGGCGCTCAGGATCACCTATGTGGGGGAGCTCGGCTGGGAGCTGCACCTGCCGGTGGAGCACGCGCCGAGCGTTTATGATGCCCTGCACGAGGCCGGCGCGGCGCATGGGCTGAAGGATGCCGGCTACCGCGCCATCGAATCCATGCGGCTCGAAAAGGGCTACCGCGCCTGGGGCTCGGATATCGGCCCCGATCACACGCCGCTCGAGGCGGGGCTTGGCTGGGCGGTGAAGCTCGGAAGCGATACCGATTTCATCGGCCGCGCCGCGCTCGAGGCACAGCGGCGCGCAGGCGTGAAAAAGCTGATGGCGGGCTTTCTGGCCGCGCCCGAGGTGGTGCTGCACGGGCGCGAGACGATCTATCGCAACGGCGCGCGCGTGGGCTGGCTGAGCTCGGGCGGCTTTGGCCACACGCTCGGCCGTTCCATCGGCTACGGCTATGTGCGCAACGCAGATGGGGTGGACGATGATTTCGTGCTGAGCGGCGAATACGAGCTCGAGGTGGCCACCGAGCGCGTCCCCTGCGCGGTATCGCTGAAGCCCTTCCGCGATCCGCGAAACCGCGCGGTGAAGCGCTGAGCCGGCGGGCGAGGAGGCGGCTTGACCTTCCCCTGCGGGAAGGGCGTATTCATGGGCCGGTCAGACCGGAAAGGAACGGGCGGATGGCGGGAAGGGATGAAAGGGGGAGCCGCCCCGCAAGTGGGCGGCGGCGCAATCTCCTGCGCGCGGGCCTCGCTCTTTTCATGGTGGCGGGGCTTGGCGGCGGCTGGGCGGTGTTTTCCGGCCGCGGGCGGGAGATCGGGCCGCTCGAGGAAATCCCCGGCCTGCCCGGCTTCCTGCGCGCCGGCGGCGGGCCGGTCTCGCGGCGCGGCGATTTTCTGATCGGCATTGCGCCGCCGCCCGGGGAAGAGGGGGCGGATCCGGCCGCTCGTGCGGCAGCGGAAACGGCGGCAAGGGCGGAAAGGGAGGCGCTCCTGCGCGATCCCTGCGCCGCGCTTTTCGATCCTCCTCCTCCGCCGGGGATCGTCCCGATCGCCTTCTTCACCGATTACAACTGCCCCTATTGCCGGGTGATGACGGGGGTGCTTTCCCGCCTTGAGGCCGATCCCGGCGCCGGGGTGAAGATATACCGCCACGAGCTTGCGATCCTCGGCGAGGCTTCCGAGATGGCGGCGCGCGGGGCGATCGCGGCGCGCCGTCAGGGGGCGGGGGAGCCCTTCCACCGCCGCCTCATGCGCAGCCGCTTCCTCGCCGATGAAAACTACATGCGCCGGCTCGCCGAGGGGATGGGGCTCGATGCCGAGCAATTGCTGACCGACATGGCCTCCCCCGAAACCGGAGCCGAGATCGCGCGCACCCGTGCGCTTGCGCGCATTCTCGCCATCAACGGCACGCCGGGGCTGGTGATCGGGCGGATCGTGGTGGTGGGGGAGATTGCGCCGGCCCGCCTCGAGGCGCTGATCGCCCATGAGCGCGGCGCGCCCCTGCCGCAGGCCTGCGCCGGCGGGTGAGGCCAGGGGCGGGCGCTTCACCCTCAGAGCCCCAGATGGCGGTGGGCAAGCGCCGGGGTGATCTCCCCGATCGGCCCGGACCAGACGCTCCGCCCCTTCTCGAGGATCACCGCGCGGCTGGCGATCCGGCCGAGTTCGCGCAGCGATTTGTCCACCACGAGGAGCGCCATCTCGCTTTCGCCGCGAAGCGCCGAGAGCGCGGCCCAGATCTCGGCCCGCACCACGGGGGCGAGCCCCTCGGTGGCCTCGTCGAGGATCAGGAGGCGCGGGTTCGTCATCAGCGCGCGCCCGATCGCCAGCATCTGCTGCTCGCCCCCCGAGAGCGTGGCCGCGCGCTGATCGCGCCGCTCCGCGAGGCGGGGAAAGAGCGCCTCCACCCGCGCCTGATCCCAGGGGCCTGGGCGCGCCGCCGCGATCAGGTTTTCGCGCACGGTGAGGGTGGCAAACACCCGCCGCCCCTCGGGCACGAGGCCGATCCCGAGCCGCGCGGCGCGATGCGGGGGCAGGGGGGCAAGATCGCGCCCGGCGAAGCGGACCCGCCCGCCGCTTTCGCGCAGCAGGCGGCAGATCACCCGGATGGTGGTGCTCTTGCCCATGCCGTTGCGCCCCAGAAGCGCCAGCGTCTCGCCCGCGCCGATCTCGAGGCTGACGCCGAAAAGCGCCTCGGCCCGCCCGTAGGCGGCGGTGACGTTTTCAAGCTTCAGGAGCGCGCTCAAGGGGTTTCCTCCCCGGGATTCTCCTCGGGATACTCCCCGAGATAGGCGCGCCGCACTTCAGGGTGGGCGCGGATCTCGGCCACCGTGCCGGAGGCGATCAGGCGGCCGTAATCGAGCACTGAGATGCGATCGGCGAGGGCGAAGACGGCGTCCATGTCATGTTCCACCAGCAGGATCGGGGCCTCGTGGCGCAGTTCTGAAAGAAGAGCCGTCAGCGCCTGCGTGCCGTCGGCGCCGAGGCCGGCCATGGGCTCGTCCATCAGGAAGGCGCGGGGGCTCTGGGCCAGCGCGGCGGCGATCTCGAGGCGGCGGCGCTCGCCGTGGGAGAGGGTGGCGACTTGGGCGCGAGCGCGCTCTGCGAGCCCCACGCGCGCGAGCGCCGCCTCGGCACGGGCGCGCAGCGGGCCGGGCCTCAGCGCGGGCGTGAAGAAGCGCCAGGGCGAGCTTTGAGCGGCGATCACGCCGAGGAGGGCGTTTTCGAGTGCGCTCATCTCCTCGGCAAGCGCGGTGATCTGGAAGCTCTGCGCCAGCCCCATGCGGGCGCGCGCGGGGGCGGGCACATGCGTGATCTCGCGCCCGAGGAAGCGGATGCTGCCGCTGTCGGGCGCGAGGCGGCCGGTGATCTGGGCGATCAGGGTGGATTTCCCGGCGCCGTTCGGGCCGATCAGGGCGTGGATCTCGCCGGGGAAGAGATCGAGGCTGATGGCGTCGCTCGCCTTGAGCGCACCGAAGGATTTGCCGAGATCGCGCACGCAGAGGACGGGCTCAGCCATTTTCGCCCTCCCTCTCACTGCGAGCAAGAAGCCCGATCAGCCCGCCGCGGGCAAAAAGCACCACCGCGAGCAGCACCAGCCCGAGCGGGATCTGCCAGAATTCGGTGAACTGCCCGAGGCTCTGCTCCATCAGGATGTAGAGCGCGGCGCCCGCAAGCGGGCCGAAGAGCCGCCCGACGCCGCCGAGGATCACGAAGATCATGATTTCGCCCGAGGTCTGCCAGCTCAGCATGGCGGGGCTCACGAAGCGGTTGAGATCGGCGTAGAGCGCGCCCGCGAGCGCGGTGATCGCGCCGGAGAGGGTAAAGGCGGCGAGGCGCAGGCGGTAGGGGCTGAGCCCGGCGGCGATGGCGCGGGATTCGCTCTGGCGCGCGGCCGAGAGGGCGAGGCCGAAGGGGGCGTGCGCCAGCCGCGCGGCGAAGAGGAGGGCGAGGGCGAGAAGCGCGAAGGCAAGGGCGAAGAACTGCGCGGGATCGAGGGTATCGAGGCCGGGGAAGCTGTTGCGCAGGTAGATCGGCAGGCCGTCCTCGCCGCCATAGGCGGGCCAGGAGATGGCGAAATAGTAGAACATCTGCCCGAAGGCGAGCGTGATCATGATGAAATAGACGCCCGAGGTGCGTAAGGAAAGCGCGCCGATCAGGAGTGCTGCGAGCGCGCCCGCGCTCATTGCCGTGAGCCAGATCAGGGGCATGGATTTCGTGCCCTCGATCAGGAAGGGGCTCTCGAGGAGCGGCGTGTAGCTCTGGGCGTGGCTGGCGAGGATGCCCATGGCGTAGCCGCCGATGCCGAAGAAGATCGCATGGCCGAGGCTCACAAGCCCGCCGAGCCCGAGCGCGATGTTGAGCCCGGTGCCGGCGAGCGCGAAGATCGCCACCTTGGTGGCCAGGGTGATGGTGAAGGGCTGATCGGCGGCCATGGCGTAGAGCACCACCAGGGGCAGGGCGAGGAAGAGGATCGCATCGAGGCTGCGCGCGCCGATCATGTGCCCGCTCCGAAAAGCCCGCGCGGGCGGAAGAGAAGCACCCCCGCCATCAGCACGTAGATCAGCATCGAGGCGAGCGCGCCGCCCACGCCCGCCGCCTCCGACGGGCCGACCAGGCGCGCGAGCGCCACCGGCAGCAGGAAGCGGCCCAGCGTATCGGTGAGCCCCACCAGAAGCGCGCCGACGAGCGCGCCTCGGAGCGAGCCGATGCCGCCGATCACGATCACCACCAGCGCCAGGATCAGCACCGGCTCCCCCATCCCCACCTGGACGGACTGGATCGCCCCCACC
>WFVA01000073.1 GCA_015491895.1 Albidovulum sp.
AGGGCGAGATCCTTGCGGCGCTGGCCGAGGCCGGCGCCTAGGTGGGGCCTCATTCAAGCCTATGCGATGACGATCGATACGAGGGCCGGTGCGGCGGTTGCTGGCGCGAAAATCCCGATGATATCTGAGCCCTCTTCCCCCCAGCCCCTTGCCGGAACATCAGGTGACCGGCGCGAACGTCTTGCACGCCGACCACGGGCGGGATCACCGGCGGGGGAACGGCGGCGGGCAGGGCCTATGCGGCGGGCTGCATGTCGATCCCGGTGATCTCGGCGGCCTCCACCAGCCGGGCCACCAGATCGCGCGCAGCTTCCGCCCAGGCCTTGCGCTCCAGCCCGTCGTGGATGTCGCGCACCACGTCGTCATAGGAAAGCTCGGCCGCCTCGGGCGGGCGCGCCTCCCAGATCGCGCGGCACTGCGCCTCGGTAACCGGCTCCGGGCGCAATACCTTGTCGAGATAGGCGCGGATCAAGGCCTCGTCGGCGGTTTCGATCCGGCCTTCGCCGAGCACCTCCGGGCGGGCTTCCAGCCCTTCCGCGGCCGCGGCCTGGAGAAGCAGCGCGCGCACCACCAGCGCCCGCGCCGCCGCCCGCCAGGCCAGCCCCGGCTTGTTTGCCGGGGCGTTGTGGTGCTGGGCCTCTTCGGCGATCGCCTCATGAGCGATCACCTCGCCATTGACGCGCACTTCGGGGAAAAGGGGGTTCGCCATCGCTTCAGGCCCTCCTCTTGCGGGTGCGCACGATCTGATAGCCCGTGCGCAGAAGGTAGCGCACCGGCGCGGCAAGCCCGCTCAGCATGTGCACCAGCCGGGTGAAGGGGAACAGGATGAAGATGATCAGCCCCAGCACGATATGCGCCTTGAACACGGCCGGCACGTCGGCGATATAGCTCGCCGCCGCCCCGTCGAAGGTGAAGATCCCGTTGGCCCAGTTCATCAGCTTGACCATTTCCTGCCCGTCCGGGTGAGAAAGCGAAACCGGCACCGTCAGCAGGCCGAGCACCAGTTGGAGCGCAAGGATGATGATGATCGCGGTATCGGCGAATGTGGAGCTTGCGCGCACCCGCGGGTTCTGCAGCCGCCGGACAATCAGCACGATCGCCCCGATGAGCGCCATCGCCCCGGCGATGCCGCCGCCGACCGCCGCCAGCACCTGCTTCCATTCGTGGCGGACGCCAAGCGCGTCATAGAATTCGACCGGCAGCAGAAGCCCGAAGAGATGGCCGAAGAACACGATCAGCACCCCTGCGTGAAACAGGATGGAGCCCACCGTCAGCATCCGGCGGTCCAGCAGCTGCGAGGAGGAGGATTTCCAGGTATAGGGATCACGCTCGTAGCGCGCGATCGAGCCGATCAGCAGGATGGTCAGCGCGATATAGGGGAAAGTTCCGAACAGAAACTGATTCATTGGATTGCCTCCTGTTGGGCTTTCGCAGATTTGAGCTGCGGGGCAAGCGTTGCATCCATCTTCGCGAGAAGATCCCGGCTCACGGGGCATCCGGCGTTGGGATCGGGGCCGAAGGTGACCTCGGCCTCCTCCCAGATCTCGTCAAGTGCCGCGAGATCTTCCGGGTCCTCCTCCGGCGCGCTCAGCAGATCGGCCACCAGCTGATCGCCGCGCTCGATGCCGGCAAGCTCCGCGAGCCCGGCGAGCACCGCCGCATAGGGGCTTTCGCGCCGGGTCAGACGCTCGGCGAGGGCGGCGATGATATGGCCCGCATCGCGCAGGATGGCGCGCGCCGCCTCCTCGGGCTGGGTGGAGAGGAATTCGAGCAGCACCGGCAGGTGATCGGGCAGTTCGCTCGATGCCAGATCGTAGCCGCCGGCGCGGTATGTTTCCAGCAGATCCACCATCGCCGGGCCCCTGTCGCGGCTCTCGCCGTGCAGGTGCTCGAAGAGATTGAGGCTGAGCGTGCGGGAGCGATCGAACAGCAGCACGAAGCGCTCCTGCAGATCGTAGATGTCCCGGCTTGCAAGCTCCCCGATCAGCGGCGCGAGAGCGGCCCGCGCCTCGGGCGAAAGCAGCGCCTCGGCTTCGATCACCGCCCCGATCTCGGCCGCGGCTTCCTGGAGCTCCGGTGTCGGGTAACTCAGGAGCGCGGAGAGGGCCTTGTAGGTCTTTGCCATGGTCATGCCTCCTGTTCCGCCGCCGGCAGCACGATCCTGCGGCCGCCGAAGAGGCTGCCGCCCGAGGAGCCCGGCGAGCAGCCGTTGCAATTGGTAAAGCCCTGCTCGCTGCGCAGATCCAGGCCGTTTTCGACCTGTTCGCGATGCGTTGTGGGGATCACGAAGCGATCCTCGTAATTGGCGATCGCCATGACGTGATACATCTCCTCGATGGTGAGCGGATCGAGGCCCACGCGTCCGGCGATGCCGGTATCCTGCACGCCGTCGATCTTCTTGACCCGCATGTAGGCGCGCATTGCGAGCATGCGCTCGAGCGCCTGCACGATCGGGGCTTCGTCGCCCGCCGTGAGCATGTTGGCGAGATAGCGCACCGGGATGCGCAGATCGCGCACATCGGGCATTTCGCGATCGGCGCCGAGCTTGCCCGCCTCGGCCGCGTTCTTGATCGGCGAAAGCGGCGGGATATACCAGACCATCGGCAGGGTGCGGTATTCCGGGTGCAGCGGGAAGGCCACCTTCCATTCCATCGCCATCTTCCACACCGGCGATTTCTTCGCCGCCTCGATCCAGTCCTCCGGCACGCCCTCGGCGCGCGCCGCGGCGATCACCTCGGGATCGTTGGGATCGAGGAACAGGCCGAGCTGGGCATCGTAGAGATCGGTCTCGCCGGCAACGCTGGCGGCTTCCTTGATCCTGTCGGCGTCATAGAGCATCACCCCGAGATAGCGGATCCGCCCCACGCATGTTTCGGAGCAGACCGTGGGCATGCCGCTCTCGATGCGCGGATAGCAGAAGGTGCATTTCTCCGATTTGCCGCTTTCCCAATTGTAGTAGATCTTCTTGTAGGGGCAGCCAGAGATGCACATGCGCCAGCCGCGGCACTTCTCCTGATCGATCAGCACCACGCCATCCTCCTCGCGCTTGTAGATCGCGCCGGAGGGGCAGGAGGCCACGCAGGTCGGGTTCAGGCAATGCTCGCACAGGCGCGGCAGATACATCATGAAGGTGTTTTCATACTCGCCGTAGATCTCCTTCTGCACGCCTTCGAAATTGTAATCCTTCGAGCGCCTGGCGAATTCGCCGCCGAGGATCTCCTCCCAGTTCGGGCCCCATTCGATCTTCTCCATGCGCTCGCCCGAAACCTTGGAGCGCGGTCGCGCGGTGGGGAATGCCTCCATTTCGGGTGCGCTCTTGAGGTGGTCGTAATCGAAATCGAACGGCTCGTAGAAGTCGTCGATCTGGGGCATGTTGGGGTTGGCGAAGATATTGGCGAGGATGCGCCACTTCGCGCCCTGACGGGGCACCAGCCTGCCCGAGGGCGTGCGCTCCCAGCCGCCTTTCCAGCGTTTCTGGTTTTCCCAGTCCTTGGGATAGCCGATGCCCGGCTTGGTTTCCACGTTGTTGAACCAGGCGTATTCGACCCCGTCACGCGAAGTCCAGACGTTCTTGCAGGTGACGGAGCAGGTGTGGCACCCGATGCACTTGTCGAGATTGAGCACCATTCCGATTTGAGCACGTACTTTCATTATTCCGCAGCCTCCACTTTGGCGGGGCGATCCAGCCAGTCCACCTTCTTCATCTTGCGCACGATCACGAATTCATCGCGGTTCGCGCCGACGGTTCCGTAATAGTTGAACCCGTAGCTGAGCTGCGCGTATCCGCCGATCATGTGCGTGGGCTTGAGCACCGTGCGGGTGACGGAGTTGTGAATCCCGCCGCGCTTGCCGGTCTTTTCGGATCCGGGCGTGTTCACGATCTTCTCCTGGGCGTGATACATGAAGATCGTGCCCTCCTTCATCCGCTGGCTGACAACCGCGCGGGCGGTAAGCGCGCCGTTGATGTTGAAGGCCTCGACCCAGTCGTTATCCTCGATGCCGGCCTTCGCCGCGTCCACTTCCGAAATCCAGACAACCGGCCCGCCGCGATTGAGCGTGAGCATCAGCAGGTTGTCGGAATAGGTGGAGTGGATGCCCCATTTCTGGTGCGGCGTGATGAAGTTCAGCACCACATGCGGGCCGTCCTCGGCCACGCGCTCCGTCACCGTCTTGAGATCCACCGGCGGGCGCCAGGTGCAGAAACTCTCGCCGAAGGCGCGCATCCACTCGTGATCCTGATAGAGCTGCTGGCGGCCGGAAAGCGTGCGCCAGGGGATGAGCTCATGCACGTTCGTATAGCCCGCGTTGTAGCAGACTTCCTCGCTCTCGATCCCCGACCAGGTGGGCGAAGAGATGATCTTGCGCGGCTGCGCGGCGATGTCGCGGAAGCGGATCTTCTCGTCCTTCTTGCCCATGGCGAGATGGGTGTGATCGATGCCGGTATTTTCCGAGAGCGCCGACCAGGCCTTGACCGCAACCTCGCCGTTGGTTTCGGGGGCGAGCATCAGGATCACCTCGGCGGCGTCTATGCCGGTGTCGATGCGGGGCATGCCCTTTGTCGGGCCTTCCTCCGTCACCACGCCGTTGAGCGCCTTGAGATGCTCGACCTCCTCCTCGGTGTTCCACGAGATCCCCTTGCCGCCGTTGCCGATCTTCTCCATGAGCGGCCCGAGCGCGGTGAAGCGCTTGTAGAGGTTCGGGTAATCGCGCGTCACCTCGATGTAGTTCGGCGCCGTCTTGCCGGGGATCAGATCGCATTCGCCCTTCTTCCAGTCACGCACCTCGGGCTGTGCGATCTCGGCCGGGGTATCGTGCAGGATCGGCAGGGCCACCACGTCGGTTTCCTCGCCGAGATAGCCCGGCACGATCTCGGAGAGCTTCTTCGCGATCGCCTTGAAGATCTCCCAGTCCGACTTGCTTTCATAGGCCGGATCCACGGCCGCCTGCAGCGGGTGGATGAAGGGGTGCATGTCGGAGGTGTTGAGATCGTCCTTCTCATACCAGCTTGCCGTGGGCAGCACGATGTCTGAATAGACGGCGGTGGTGGACATGCGGAAATCGATGCACACCAGCAGATCGAGCTTGCCCTCGGGCGCCTCCTCGTGCCAGACGGCCTCGGCCGGCTTGCGGCGGCCCTCCTCGCCCAGATCGCGGCCCATCACGCCGTGATCCGTGCCCAAGAGGTGGCGCAGGAAATATTCGTGCCCCTTGCCCGAGGAGCCCAGCAGATTCGAGCGCCAGATGAAGAGGTTGCGCGGCCAGTTCTCGGGCGCGTCAGGGTCCTGACAGGACATTTCCAGCTCCCCCGATTTCAGCCCCTCGGCCACATATTCGGCCACCGGCCTGCCGGCCGCCTTCGCGGCTTTCGCAACCTCCAGCGGGTTGGTCTTCAGCTGCGGCGCGGAGGGCAGCCAGCCCATGCGCTCGGCGCGGATGTTGTAATCGATCAGGCTCAGATCCTTCCAGTCGCCCTTGGGGGCGGTGGGCGAGAGGATTTCCTCCGCGGAAAGGGTCTCGTAGCGCCATTGATCGGTATGGGCATACCAGGCCGATGTCGAATTCATGTGCCGCGGCGGGCGCGCCCAGTCGAGGGCGAAGGCCAGCGGCAGCCAGCCGGTCTGCGGGCGCAGCTTCTCCTGGCCCACGTAATGCGACCAGCCACCGCCCGATTTGCCGATGCAGCCGCACATGATGAGCATGTTCATGATGCCGCGATAGTTCATGTCCATGTGATACCAGTGGTTCAGGCCGGCCCCGAGGATCACCATGGAGCGGCCCTCGGTGTGCTCGGCATTGGTGGCGAACTCGCGCGCCACCATGATGATCTTCTCGGCCGGAACGCCGGTGATTTTCTCGGCCCAGGCCGGGGTGAAGGGCACGTCCTCGTCATAGCCCTTTGCCACGTTTTCGCCGCCGAGCCCGCGGTCGAGCGAGTAATTGGCGCAGAACAGATCGAACACCGTGGCCACCAGCGCCTCGGAGCCGTCCGCCAGCGTCACCTTCTTCGCCGGCACGTTGCGCGTCAGCACCTCGGGGTGATCGCATCTGGTGAAGTTCTCGGTGGCCGCGCCGCCGAAATAGGGGAAATCCACCCCGACGACATCATCGTGATCCTCCTCGAGGATCAGGCTCAGGCGCAGATCGACATCCTTGCCGGCGGCCTTCTCTTCGAGGTTCCAGCGCCCCTTGTCGCCCCAGCGGTGGCCGATCGCGCCATGCGGGGCAACCAGCTTGCCGGTTTTGCCGTCGATCGCGACGGTCTTCCATTCCGGGTTGGCCTTCTCGCCGAGATTGCCCTTGAGATCGGCCGCGCGCAGCTGGCGGCCGGGCACGAGGCGGCCGTCCACCTCGTCGAGGCGCACCAGCATCGGCATGTCGGTGAAACGGCGGGCGTAATCGCTGAAATACTCGGCCTGGCGATCAAGATGGAATTCGCGCAGGATCACATGGCCCATCGCCATGGCCAGCGCCGCATCGGTGCCCTGCTTCGGGTTCAGCCAGATATCGCCGAATTTCGCGGCCTCGGAATAATCCGGCGAAACCACGGCGGATTTGGTGCCGTTGTAGCGCGCCTCGGTGTAGAAATGTGCGTCCGGGGTGCGGGTCTGGGGGACGTTCGAGCCCCACAGCATCAGGAAGCCCGCATTGTACCAGTCGGCCGATTCCGGCACGTCGGTCTGTTCGCCCCAGGTCATGGGGCTGGCGGGCGGCAGATCGCAATACCAGTCATAGAAGCTCAGGCAGGTGCCGCCCAGAAGGCTCAGGTAGCGCGAGCCCGCCGCATAGGAAACCATCGACATGGCCGGGATCGGCGAGAAGCCGAACACCCTGTCGGGGCCGTATTTCTTCGCCGTATAGGCATTGGCGGCGGCGATGATCTCGGTCACCTCGTCCCAGGAAGCGCGCACGAAGCCGCCCTTGCCGCGGGTCTTCACATAGGCCTTGCGCGCCGCCGGATCGGCCTGCAGCGCCTCCCAGGCCGGGATCGGATCGAGGCTCTTGCGCAGTTCGCGCCACTTCTTCATCAGGCGCCCGCGCACCAGGGGGGTTTTCACCCGGTTGGCGGAATAGAGATACCATGAATAGCTCGCCCCGCGCGCGCAGCCGCGTGGCTCGTGATTGGGCAGATCGTCGCGGGTGCGGGGATAATCCGTCTGCTGGGTTTCCCAGGTGACGATGCCGGATTTCACATAGATCTTCCAGCTGCATGACCCGGTGCAGTTCACCCCGTGGGTGGAGCGCACGATCTTGTCGTGGCGCCAGCGCTTGCGGTAGGTATCCTCCCACTTGCGGTTCTCGGATGTGGTCATGCCGTGGCCGTCGGCGAATTCGTCCTCCTTGGTGGAGCGAAGAAAGCTCAGGCGGTCGAGCAGATGGCTCATGTTGTCTCTCCTGTTTGCGCGTCTTGCCCCGCCCCGGGGCCGGGGCGGGCGCGTGGTTTCGTTGGTTCAGGGGTTCTTCACATAGGCATTGGGCCGCAGGTAGAACCACCAGTTGATGGCGATGCAGACCGCGTAGAAGATCGCAAAGCCGTAGAGCGCGTATTCGGGTGTTGTGGCCTTGATCTGCTCGCCGAACACCTTGGGGATGATGAAGGCGCCATAGGCCGCCACCGCCGAGGTCCAGCCCAGCACCGGGCCGGCCTGCTCCTTGTCGAACACCGCGGCGATGGTGCGGAAGGTCGAGCCGTTGCCGATGCCGGTTGCGGTGAACAGGATCAGGAACAGGATCATGAAGGGCAGGAAGTAATCCTGCGGGGTTGCCGAGGCGTAGGCCTTTTGCAGGAAATACGCCACGCCAAGCGCCGAGGCGACCATGACGATGGAAACCCATTGCGTCACCCGTGCGCCGCCGAGCTTGTCGGCGATGATGCCGCCCACGGGCCGGATCAGCGCGCCGATGAAGGGGCCCATCCAGGCATAGGTCAGCGCCGAGGGGCCTTCGAGGTTCACGGTGTCATGGGTCATTACCCCGTCCACCATGATGTGCTGGAAGCCGAACACCACCTTGATCGCCAGTGCGAATGCCGCCGAATAGCCGATGAAGCTGCCGAAGGTCATGGTGTAGATCACCGTCATCGCCCAGGTATGCTTGTTGCCGAAGATCCGGTACTGGCGGGTGAGGTTCTGCCCCACCTGGCCGGGGATCATCTTGAGGAGAAGCACTGTCAGCGCGATGACGATGGGCAGCGCGATCCACTTGGAAACGCCCCAGCCCGAGGTTTTCAACCCGCCTTCCACGCTGGGCAGCATCAGCCACACGCCCACATAGGCGGCGATGAAGCCCAGGAGCAGCATGAAGGTGATGATGGCGAAAGAGACGATCGGATTCGGAATATCGGGCGAAACGTGCTTGTCGCGGATGTTGTTCATGCCGAACCATGTCAGGAAGGCCAGCGGGATCAGAGGGATGAGCCATACATAGCCCGCATTGTGGATATAGGTGATCGTGCCCGCGGGGATCTTGCCGATGAGCGTCCCGGAGGCGTTGATGAGTTCACGCCCCGGCCCGCCGAACATGGCCACGGTCATCACCGCCGGGATGACGATCTGCATGGTCGTCACGCCGAAATTGCCGAGCCCGGCATTCATACCCAGCGCATAGCCCTGCATTCTCTTGGGAAAGAAATAGCTGATATTGGACATCGAGGAGGCGAAATTGCCGCCGCCGATGCCGGAGAGGAAGGCGAGGATCTGGAACACCCAGAGCGGCGTATCGGCGTTTTGCAGCGCAAGCCCCGTGCCCGCCGCCGGCAGCATCAGAAGCGATGTCGTCCAGAAGATCGTGTTGCGCCCCCCGGCGATCCTGATGAAGAAGGTCGATGGGATGCGCAGCGTCGCTCCCGTCAGGCCGGCGATCGCCGAAAGGGTGAAGAGCTGCGATTTCTCGAAAGGATAACCGAGATTGATCATCTGCACCGTGATGATGCCCCAGTAGAGCCATACGGCAAAGCCGCACAACAGCGCCGGGATCGAAATCCACAGGTTGCGGTTGGCGATCTTCCTGCCCTTCGTTTCCCAGAACTGTTCGTCCTCGACATTCCAGTTTCTAAGATCTTGTCCCAAGGCCCTTCTCCCTCCGGTTTCAGGGTATCTGTTCGGGCGGACCACGCGCCGGTGGCCCGCCGGTTTTCGATTTTCATTGCTGGTGCGGCACGTCGGAAAGATGCGTGTCGCGGGTGATTTCGGGATATTTCGCGCGTTCCATCCGGCGGATGGCCACATGCATCCAGATCAGGCTGACCATCACCACGAGGAACAGCAGCATGAACACCGACGACCAGACATGCGTCACGTCCAGCAGGATCCCGAAGGCGATCGGCAGGAAGAAGCCGCCAAGCCCGCCGATCATCCCCACGAGCCCGCCCACGGCGCCCACGTTATTGGGGAAATACACCGGGATGTGCTTGTAGACGGCGGCCTTGCCGAGGCTCATCACGAAGCCGAGAACCACGGTCAGGAAGACGAAGAAGTAGAGCGGGATGCCGAAGGTGAATTCGATCGTCACCGGCGTTCCGTCAGGCTTCGGGATCGCCTGCACGATATAGGTCGTCTGCGGATAGCTCATGATGAAGAGCACGATGGCCGAGACGATGAAGGTCAGATACATCACGAAGCGCGCGCCCCATATGTCCGACATCCAGCCCCCCAGGGCCCGGAAGATCGAGCCGGGCAGGCTGTACATGCCGGCAAAGACGCCCGCCATGGTCAGCGGCACGCCGTAAGCGCCCACATAGTAGCGCGGCAGGAACGAGGCCAGCGCGACGAAAGCGCCGAAGACGAAGAAATAGTAAGTGGCAAACCGCCAGACCTGGATGTTTTTCAGCGGCTCCAGCTGTTCGGCCGCAGAGGGCGGCTTTTCGCCGGTGAGCTTCTGGCGTTTGCGCACCGGATCCTCGGGCGCGAGGAAATAGAACAGGATCGCCGTGGCGACCAGGACCACCGCGTAGATGCGCGCCGTGTTTTCCCAGCCATAGGCAACCACGAGGAAGGGCGCCACGAAGTTCGTCACCGCCGCGCCCACGTTGCCGGCGCCGAAGATGCCAAGCGCCGTGCCCTGCCGTTCCGCCTCGAAGAAGCGCGAGACATAGGCGATGCCGATGATGAAGGAGCCGCCGGCGAGGCCAAGGCCCAGGGCCGCCATCAGGAATATGGTATAGGAATGCACGCTGGCCAGCAGCCATACCGAAATGGCCGTCACCAGCATCTGAAGCGGCAGCATCAGCCGCCCGCCATACTGATCCGTCCACACGCCGAGGAAGATCCGGCTCAGCGAGCCGGTCAGCACCGGGGTTGCCACCAGGAGGCCGAACTGGGTTTCGCTCAGCCCCAGATCCTGCTTGATCCTGACCCCGATGATCGAAAAGATCGTCCAGACCGCGAAACAGACCGTAAAGGCGAATGTGCTCAGGCCCAAGGCCCGGTACTGCTGGCTGCGGGTGACCCCTTCAAGCTCATGCATTTGCGTTCCCTCCATCCGTTTTCCGGGCATCCGTGGTCCGCCCGCGCGAAAACTTGGCCAGAACTTCCGTGCGAGATTGTTGACATAAATCAAGAATCCCGGTTTTTTCGTTTAAAATAAATGACTTGCAGAAATTTTTCATGTGGCTGCTTGCGCGATGCGAATGGCCCGGATCGCAATTTCCCGACATTTGCTTGACCTGGGGAGTCTTTGCGCTTGATATTTGTCAAACAGGAGTAGAGACAGACATCGATGAGCAGATTCGAAGAAATTCGCACGCTTCCCCTTTTCGCCGGAATCGGGGATGAATCCTTCGCCGCCCTGACGCGCGGCGCCTACGTGCAGAATTTTCCTCCCGCCGTCGATCTGATCAACGAAGGCGAAATGGCCGATTTCCTCTATATCGTCGCTTCCGGCAGCGTCGAACTTTACGCCGGCTGGAACGGACGGGAGACATCAGTGGCATTTCTGAGGCCGTATGATACCTTCATACTCGCGGCAACGATCAAGAACGCCCCCTATCTGATGTCGGCCCGCACGATGACGAAATCCCGCCTCATCATGATCCCCTCCGAAAACGTGCGCAGCATTTTCGAGGCCGATACGGAATTCGCCCGCGCCATCGTCGGCGAACTGGCCAAGTGCTACCGCGCCTCGGTGCGGAGTCTCAAGAATGAGAAGCTGCGGACCGCCGTGGAGCGGCTGGCCAATTACATCGTGAAGCACTATCGCCGCGAGGGCGAAAAGGGCCATTTCGATCTTCCTGTCGAAAAGCGCAAGCTCGCCGCGCGCCTCGGCATGACCCCGGAGAACCTCTCGCGCGCCTTTTCCGCCCTGAAGAACCATGGCGTTGCGGTCGAGGGCTCGCGGATAAGGATCAGGGAGCCGGAGCGCCTGATCGCCTTTGCAAGGCCCGATCCGCTGATCGACAAGGAAGACGCCGGGGAGAGCCCGTGCGCGCCCGGAAAGGCGGGGGGGTGAGCTTCGCCCGCCCTGCCAGGCGTGGCGAACGCAGAAAAACCGGGAGCATGCGTGGCCCCGGCGCCCGGGCGGAGAATTTTCTCCCATGGTGCCAGCCCGCGGGCGCGGTGCGCCGGTCCGGTTTCCCGCGAAGCTTGCCGATCTTTCCGATCCGCAGAAATCGCCCGATCCATGCTCCGGCGGAAGCGGCATCCGGCTCCGGTGCCTGAAGCAAGCCCTCGCTCCGCCTGCCTGGCCATGATGGCGCCTGGCAATGCACCGTGAAGAGGAGCTATCGCGGCTGCGATGAAGCCGCCGGCGCCATCACCACCCTTCCGGGGCAGACCCCGTTACCCGCCAACGTGCCTTATGATTTCTGCAACGCAACGGCCAACATCCGCCTGCCTGATGCAGCCTGCGAAGTGACGGAGCAGCAGGATGAATATCAGGGTATCTGCCCGCGGCGCGCTGGTGCTGGCCATGCGGATGGATCCCACGCCGCGGACGGCCTGCGCCATATCGCCGGAACCCAGTGGGCAACCCGAAAATACATCAACATGCCCCCGCTATTCGCGGATCAAACCCAAGGAGCCGTTGTCGCATGACCAAAAGTGCGAAAGATATTTGACAGTACCGGGATCAGAGGCATGTCCGGTGAACGGGGGCGCGACGACGGGCTGAACATGGCATATTTCGAAGCGGCCGGATGTTTCCCATGCACGAGGCCCGTGGCGGTTGCGTCATTTCGGGAGCTCCCGAAAGCGTTGGTAGCGCTCTGCCAGGGTGTCCGAGAAGCCGGCATCGGGGGTGATGGTGGCCGCTGCGGGCAGGCGGCGGTGCAGGGCCTCTTCGGCAGTGGCCTCGCCGCAGGCCACGCTGGCCAGGCGCGCCGCACCGATGGCGGCGGCATTGGCGCTGCCCTGCGCAAGCGTGATCGGCATGTCGAAAAGGGTTGCGATCAGGCCCACCCAGAAGCGGTTGCGTGATCCGCCGCCGACCGCTGTCAGGCGTTCGGCCTTCACGCCGGCCGTTCCTTGGGCCTTCAGGCAGTCGAGGAACTGGAAGGCCACCCCTTCCATTACGCCATAGGCCAGCGCCGCCGCGTCGGTGCGGGCGGTGAGGCCGCTGAGCGCACCGCCTGCGTCGGGGCGGTTGTCGGGGGTGCGGATGCCGGTAAGGGAGGGGCGCATCACCGGGGCATCGCCGATACCCCGTTCGCGCGCCATGGCCTCCGCCGCCGCGGCCAGTTCGGGCACCTTCGTGCAGCTGATGGCGGCGATCCATTCGAACGACTGTGCGGCGCTCATCACCACCCCGAGCGAGAGAAAGGTGCCGGGCGCGGCATGGGGATTGGTGAGTACGGCCACATCCGGGGCCGGGCGGAAGCTGTCGCTGACGATACAGAGCACCCCCGACGTGCCGATCGTCGCCACGCTGTCGCCCGCAGCCGCCGCCCCCACGCCGATCGCGCAGGCCATGTTGTCGCCTGCACCCGCCGCAACCGGAACCGGCCCGGGAATGCCCCAGCGCCGGCAGAGCTCGGTGCGCAGCCGGCCCGCCGCAGCGTGGGAAGGCACAAGCGGGGGCAGCCTGCCGGCGCTCCAGCCGGCGGCGGTGGCCAGTTCGCGATCCCATTCCAGGCTGCGGCAATCCAGCAGGAGCGTGCCGGCGGCGTCCGAGGGTTCGCTGGCACGCTCGCCCGTCAGGCACAGGCGCAGGTAATCCTTGGGCAGCATCAGCATCTCGGCGCCTTCCAGCGCTTCGGGATGATGACGCGCGAGCCAAAGCAGCTTCGGTGCCGTCATGCCGGGATCCGGGTTGCCGGCGCTGCGCCATCCGATATCGGGAACCCGCGAGAGAAGCTCGGCGCTTTCCGCGATGGCGCGCTGATCGTTCCACAGGATGCAGGTGTGGGTCGGCCTGTCGTCAGCGCCGATCAGCACCGCGCCCAGCATCTGCCCGGACAGGCCGATGCCCGAAATCCGCGCGGTCAGATCGGGATGGGCGGCGGCCAGCCTGTCAAACGCCGCGCAGGTGGCGCGCCACCACAGATCGGGATGCTGCTCGCTCCAGCCGGGACGGGGGCGCTCGACGGCAATGCGTTCGGATTCTTCGGCCAGGATCGCATCTTCCGCATCGGCCAGCACGATCTTCACGCCCGATGTGCCAAGATCGATTCCTGCGAAAAGCGTCATGGCGTCTCTCTTTCCAGGAGCGCGCGGGCGGTTTCTTCGTCGGTCACCAGCGTGTTGACGCAGCCCCGCGCGAGACAGGCGGCGATGATCGCCACCTTGTGTGCTCCGCCGGCGGCGAGGATCGTGTTGGGGATGGCGGCAAGATCATCAAGCGCGATGCCCACGACCCGGCGATTGATCGGATGATCGATCAGATTTCCCCGTGCATCCAGCATGTAGCCCAGGATATCGCCCACCGCGCCTGCCTCGATCAGTTCCGCGGCGCTGAATTCGGAGGGCAGGCCATCGCGGATCAGCAGGCTGCCTTGCATATCGCCCGCCGCCATCGCCAGCGCATCGGCGCTGCGGATCTTCTCGATCACCTCGCGAAACACGTCCTGGGCGATCAGCACGTCGCGGCTTTCGGCCGACCCGGCATAGATCGGCGCGGTGAAGTAGTGGTGGCGGGCGCTGCACAGGTTGGCCAGGCGCTGGGTGATCTCGTAGCTGTTGAGATCGGACCCCTTGCTGAGCCCGCCCATCACCGAAACGATTTCCAGATCCGGGCGGTTGAGCCGCTCCATGTAGCGGATCGCGAGGTTGAGCGTGTTGCCCCAGGACATGCCGAACAGGCGGATATCGTTCTGCGCGAGCAGCCGCGTCATGTAATGGCCGAGCGCGGCCCCGACAATCGCCTGAACCGCGCCGGGATCGGCCGGTGTGGGCACGACGCTCGCCTTGTCGAGGCCGAAACGCGCGCGAAGCCGGCTTTCCAGTTCGGCGCAGGGGCCATAGACGGAGTTGATCGAGACCCGCACGATCCCGCGGCGGCGCGCCTCGGCCAGCGCCTGATTCACCCTGAGCCTGGTCAGCCCGAAGCGCTCGGCTGCCGCGGCCTGGGTGATGCCCTCGATCTCGCAGGCCCAGGCCAGCCGCACCAGCAGCCTTTCGCGTTCGTCAAGTTCGGGGCAGTCCGGCATGTGATTCACGGGCGTTACCTTTCCTGTCTTCCTGGACGGTCCGGCACTTTTCCAGATTTCGCCGGCAGAGCCAAGAGGCCCCGGCACCGCATGAGGCGGATCATTTCACAGCCCCCATCGTCAGCCCGCGCACCAGGTGACGCGAGGCGATCAGGGCAAAGATCAGAACCGGAATCACGATCAGGGTCGAGGTGGCCATGATCTTGCCATATGGCAGGTTGTAGCCTTCCATGAAGCTCACCGCCATGGCAGGCGCCGTCTTGGCGGCGTTGCGGGTCAGGACCAATGCGAACATCAGTTCGTTCCAAGAGAAGATGAAGGCGAAGATCGCCGAAACCGCAACCCCCGGCATTGCCAGCGGCAGGCAGATCGAACGAAACACGCGCCAGTGCGAGGCGCCTTCGAGCGAAGCGGCCTCGTCAAGCTCCACCGGGATCGAGCGGAACTGATCGGTGCAGATCCAGATGACGATCGGCAGGTTGAAGGTGAGGTAGATCAGGATCAGGGTCAGCTTGCTGTCGAGCATGCCCAGCTTGCGCACGATCAGGAAGAGCGGCAGCGCCAGCACGATGGGCGAGATCATCCGGTTGGTGATGAACCAGAACCACAGATCCTTCTTGCCGCGAAATTCGAAGCGCGCCAGCGCATAGGCTGCCGGCAGCCCCAGCGCGATCGCCAGCGCCGTGGTGCTGACCGCCACGATCAGCGAATTGACGAGCGTCCGCCCCACGCCATCTTCCGTCAGCACGCTCCGGTAGTTGGCCAGGGTGGGTTCGAACACCCACACCGGTGGGCTTTCCAGTGCCAGCACCTGGGTTTTCAGCGATGTGGTGACCATCCAGTAGAAGGGAAAGACGCAGAACAGGATCACCGCCGCCATCAGGGCGATCTGGATCACCGCCGCGCGCCTTGTGCCGGGTGCCGCCGCCATCTCAGACCTCCTTGTAGAACAGCCGGATATAGGCCTGCGCCAGTATGATGGTGATGATCAGCAGGATGATCGCCTGGGCCGAGGCAAGCCCCTGATCGAATGCCCGGAAACCGACGCGCTGGATCATCAGCGATATCAGCTCGGTGGCGGAGCCCGGCCCGCCGCGGGTCAGGGTGAACACCATGTCAAACAGCTTCAGCGTGTCGGCGGTGCGCAGGATCAGCACCGCTACCAGACCGGGGATCAGGAAGGGCAGCTGCACGTGGCGCAGCACCGTCCACCAGTTCCTGGTTTCCAGCTGCGCCGCTTCCTCCACCTCGCCCGGCACAGTGGCCAGCCCCGCCAGCAGCACCAGCGCGACGAAGGGCGTCCACTGCCAGACATCCCAGAAGATGATCATGGCAAAGGCATTGAGAGGATCTCCGATCCAGTTCACCGGCGCGATCCCGAGAAAGCCGATCAGCTGGTTCACGACGCCGTATTTCAGATTGAACATCACCTGTCCCAGCAGGCCCACCACCGCGTAGGTCGTGGCCATCGGCAGCACCAGCGAAAGCCGCGTCAGGGTTTTCAGGAAGCCAAGCCCCGGGCGGTGCAGGATCAGCGCGATCCCCAGCCCGAGCGCGATCTGCAGCGGCAGGGCGATCAGCAGCAGTGTGAAGGTGCGCCCCATCGCCTCCCAGAACACCGGATCGCCCAGCACCGTGCCGTAGTTTTCCAGCCCGATGAATTCCACATGCCTGAGCTTGGTGAGATTGAAGAAATGCAGGCTGGTCCAGAAGGCGTAGAGCAGCGGAGCGATACCGATCAGCGCCAGCGCCAGGACGGCGGGCGAGAGAAAACCGAGGATGGTTCTGCGGCGGGCTCTGATGCTCATCTTGCCTTCCAGCCGATGCTTCTTTGGGCCGGGGGCGGCAACGGTCCGCCCCCGGCGCGATCTTCCTGCGGCATGGCTACTGGATCAGCGGCTTCTTGCCCGAGTAGTAACCGGCCTTTTCCAGCACCGCTTCCATCTGCTCGCCGATGATGCGCGCGCCTTCCTCGACGCTCACCTCGCCCAGCATCATCTTCGTGCCCCATTCCTGCACGATCTCGGTGATCTCGGGCCATTCGGCGAAGCGCGGGCGGAATTCGGGCACGCCTTCCTGCCAGCTTTCCACCAATGCCGGGACGAAATCGAACTTCTCCGCCACCCCCGGCATCTGATAGACGGACTGGCGCGCCGGCACGCCGCCGCGCTCCAGGTATTCGAGCGCATTTTCCTTCGATGTCACCCACTGGATGAACAGCCAGGCGGCGGCCTGTTCCTTTTCATCCGCCTGCGAGGCAACCGCCAGCGAAAAGCCGCCAAGCGCCGGCTTGCGCCCGGCCGGCCCCTTGGGTTCGGGGGCGATCTTCAGGCAGTCTGCGATCTTCGACGTTTCCGGGTTTTTCAGCGTGGAATAGAAGGCCGACCATTCGGTGATGAAGGCCACATCACCCTGCGCCAGCGCATTCACCGTTTCCGCGTGATCGTAGGATACGATGCCTTCAGGCATGAATTTCATCAGTTCCTGGCGAAAATTGAGCCCCGCCTGGCTTTCGGGGGAAAGCAGATTGGAGCGGAAATTCTCATCGAGAAACGAGCCGCCGAAGGGCCACAGGAAGCGGGCGAAACTGTCGGCCGACTGGGTTTCGTTGCGCTTCGACTGGAGCGCGTAGGCGTATTTGCCGTCCTTGGTCAGGGCGGGGCCGTAGACATCCATCACCTCCTGCCAGGTTTCGGGCGGGCGGTCGAAGCCCGCGTCCTTCAGCATGCATTCGTTATAGAACAGCAGGCCGGAATAATTGTCGAAGGGCAGCCCGTAGATGGTATCGCCCCAGCCGCCGAAGGCATTCAGCACCAGCGGGAAGAAATCATCAAGATCAAGCTCGGGATCCGCCAGATCCGGGTTCGAGGTGAACTTCTCGATCGGCACGATCCAGCCGTTCTCGGCAAAGTTGCCGATCCAGACCAGATCGATCAGCGCGATATCGAAATCGCCGCCCGCCACGAAATCGCGCACCTGCTCGCCAAGGGCGTTTTCATAGGGGTGCTTGACGATATTCACCTTGATGCCGGTCTTTTCCTCGAATTCCGGCAGCATCGCCTCGGCGGCCTCGTAGCCGGGCCTGAGCAGGAATACCACATCCACGGTGGTGCCGGCATAGGGCTTGGCCGCTTCCTCCAGCGACCAAGCCACCGCCCCGGTGCCCGCCGCGGCCAGACCAGCGGCAAGCGTCAGGCCGCATACAGTTGTTCCGATCCGCATTTTTCATCCTCCCTGGATAATGTTTTTGTTGACATTCTTTTCGTATCTTGGACTTTTGTATGGCGAGGAATACTTTTGTATGTATCCGGCCTTCTGTCAAGCTCGCGTCAACCGCGGCACGCAGCGGGGCAGCCTGTCGCGAGGCTCGGGACATCCGCACGGGAGGAGTCGTTGGCGGAAGTAATACTTGAATCGGTTTGCAAATCCTTCGGGGCGGTCGCGGCGCTCAGCGATGTTTCGCTGCGGATAGACGACGGAGCCTTCGTGGTGTTCGTCGGCCCTTCGGGCTGTGGCAAATCCACCCTGCTGCGCGCCATCGCGGGGCTCGAGGGAATCGATTCCGGCAGCATCCGCATCGGCGGGCGCGATGTGACCGATCTCGTGCCCTCCGAGCGCGACGTGGCGATGGTGTTCCAGTCCTACGCGCTCTATCCGCACATGACGGTGCGTGAGAATATGGAATTCGGGCTGAAGGTGAACAGGGTCCCGAAAGCGGAGCGCAAACGCAAGATCGCCGAGGTGGCGCGCATCCTGCAGCTCGAGCCCTATCTCGATCGCAGGCCGGCGCAGCTCTCGGGCGGGCAGCGCCAGCGGGTGGCGATCGGGCGGGCCATCGTGAAGGATCCCGCGGTTTTCCTGTTTGATGAACCGCTTTCGAATCTGGATGCCAAGCTGCGCATCCAGATGCGGATCGAGCTTGAAGCCCTGCACAGCCAGCTTGGCGCGACGATGATCTATGTCACGCATGATCAGGTCGAGGCGATGACGATGGCCGACAGGATCGTGGTGCTGAACGAGGGCCGGATCGAACAGGTCGGTGCGCCGATGGAGCTTTATCGCCACCCGCAATCGGAATTCGTGGCCGGGTTCATCGGCTCTCCGGCGATGAATTTCCTGCCCCGCGAAGCATTGGGCGAGGTTCGCGGGCTGGATCTTTCCGACGATGCGGTGCGTATCGGCATCCGGCCGGAACATGTGGAGATCACGCCGCCCGGGCGGGGCATGCTGGATGCAGCCGTGCGGGTCAGGGAGGAGCTTGGCGGCGAAAACTATCTTTATGCCCGCGCCAGCGGAGCCGCCGACATCGTGGTCAAGACCGGCGGTGAAGAGCCGACCTCCGTCGGGGCGGTGATCGGCCTGCGCTTTCCGTCGCAGCACCTGCATCAGTTCGATGCCGCGGGCCGCGCCATCGGCCCGAGCGCGCGGGGGTAGGGCGATGAGCGAATGGGCGCGAGAATTGGAACGGATCGTTGCCCCGGCGATCGCCCGCAGCGCCACGCTGCGCGAACTCCTGATCGCGCCCGGGGCACTTGCCCGGACCGGCCCGCTTGCCCGGCGCCATTTCGATGCCGCAAGCGCCGTTGTCTTTGCCGACGAGGCGGGCTTTGCCGCGGCCGGGGCGCAGGTGCTCGAAGGCCTGAGCGGAGCCGGGTTCGAGGCATCGTGCCATGTCATTCCGGCCCGCCCTCTGCCCAAGCCGACAACCGAACTTGCCGAAACCTTCCGCGCCGTCCTTGCTGGGGCGCCGGCGCCGGCGCTGCCGGTGGCGCTTGGATCGGGCGTGATCAACGATCTCGTGCGCCACGCCGCGTTTCGCGCGGGGCTGCCCTTTCTTTCCGTCGCCACCGCCGCTTCGATGGACGGCTATGCCTCGGCCGGCGCGCCGCTGATACATGACGGCTTCAAGATCACCATCCCGGCGCGTGCGCCCCGGGTCATCGTGGCTGATCTGGAGGTGATCGCCGCCGCCCCGCCGGAAATGAACAGCTGGGGCTATGGCGATCTGGCCGGAAAGATCCCGGCAGGAGGCGACTGGATGCTTGCGGATGCGCTCGGGATCGAACCGATCGACGATGCCGCCTGGCCCCTGGTGCAGGACAATCTGCACGGCTGGCTGGCCGATCCGGCGGCGCTTGCGGGCGGGGATCACGCCGCCATCGCCCGGCTGTTTCTGGGGCTGAGCGCGGTCGGCCTCGCGATGGAGTTTCACGGCTCGTCCCGGCCGGCTTCAGGAGCGGATCACCAGATCGCGCATCTGTGGGAAATGGAGGGGTTGCAGCGCGGCGGGCAGAGGGTTGCCCATGGTGCTTGCGTTGCGGTGGGCTGCGTGGCGGTTCTGGCGCTCTACGACTGGCTGCTTGCGCAGGATCTGGGCCGGATTGATCCCGAAGCCGCCGCCGCCGCCGCCCCTTCGCTTGACGCGAAGTTTGCCGCGATCCGCCGCGCGTTCGATGATCCGCGCATCATCACGCGCGCAGAGGAGGAAACCGCGGCGAAACATGTGGAGCGGGCGGCGCTCGAGGCGCGTCTGGCGCGGTTGCGGGCGATCTGGCCGGATCTGCGCGCCCGCCTGCGGAACCGGCTGCTTCCTGCGCCGCGGATGCGTGAAATGCTGCGCCGGGCAGGGGCGCCGGCCAGCGGCGAAGAGATCGGGGTGAGCCCGGATCACATGGCCGCAACGCTTTGCGCCTGCCGCTTCATCCGGGCGCGCTATACGCTGCCGGATCTTCTTGCCGAAGCAGGCCTTCTGGATCAGGCGGTGCAGGCGGTGGCGGGCGGCGGCGGCGCAAACCGAGAGGAGGCGAACTGATGGACATGCAAAAGACAGGGCACGCCGCCCTTTCCGAGATCGGCCATGCCTTAGGCGCCATCGACGCGGGCGAAGCGCAAACACTGGTGGAGATGATCGCCGGAGCCGGGCGCATCGCGCTTTACGGCGTTGGCCGCGAGGGGCTGATGATACGCGCGCTTGCCATGCGGCTGTTTCATCTCGGCCTCGATGCGCATGTGGTGGGCGACATGACGACGCCCCCCCTGGGGCAGGGCGACCTTCTGCTGGTGAGCGCCGGACCGGGGATGTTCTCGACGGTGGCGGGGCTGGTGGGCGTGGCGCGCGGGGCCGGGGCGGCCACGGCCTGTTTCACCGCCAGGCCCGAAGGGGAGGTGCCCCGGCTGTGCGATCATGTGCTGGTGCTGCCGGCCCAGACCATGGCAGATGACAGAGGCGAGGAGGTTTCGGTGCTGCCGATGGGTTCGCTCTATGAGGGGGTGCTGTTCGTGGCCGGCGAGGTGCTGGTGCTGATGCTGGCCGAGCGTCTCGGGGTCAGCCCGGAAGCGATGCGCGCCAACCATACCAATCTGGAATAGCCGATGACCGAGTGGCAGCAGAGATTTTCAATTGAAGGGCGCCGGGCGTTGGTGACGGGCGCCTCGCGCGGGATCGGCGCGGAGATCTGCCGCGTATTCGCCGATGCCGGGGCCGATATCGTGGCCGTGGCGCGTGATCGCGAGGCACTGGCACGGGTGGCGCAGGACGTGCGCGGGAAGGGGCGCGAATGTCTGACCGTCGCCGCCGATCTGGCCAGCCAGCAAGGGCCGGTGGAGGCGGCGGAAACGGCGCTCGATCAGGCCGGGCAGGTCGATATCCTGGTGAACTGCGCGGGCATCGCGCGAGTCGCCCCGGCGCTGGAGCTGAGCCTTGAGGCCTGGGAGGAAACCATGGCGGTGAACCTGCGCGCGCCCTTCCTGCTGGCACGCAGGCTGGCGCCGCAGATGATGGCGCGGCGCTGGGGAAAGATCATCAACATCTCGTCCCAGACCGGGGTGATCGCGCTCAGGGATCACGCGGCCTATGCCACTTCGAAGGGGGCCCTGAACGCGCTGACCAAATCGCTGATGGCCGAATGGGCCGAATACAACATTCAGGTCAACGCCATCTGCCCCACCGTGGTGATGACGCCCATGGGCCGCGAAATCTGGAGCCCGGAGGAAAAGAGCGGTCCGTTCCTCGCCGCAACGCCGCTCGGCCGTTTCGGTGAACCCGTCGAAATCGCCGATCTGGCGCTTTATCTCGCCTCGCCCGCCGCCGAACTGATCAACGGCGCGATCATCATGATCGAGGGCGGGTATTCCTCGGTCTGAAACGGGGATCCGAAACGGGCGCAGGCCCGGGGCCCGGATGTTGATCCGCCCCCATGGGTGGTCCGGTCCGAATGTCGGGGCATGGTGGGCCTCTGGTTCATGGGGATGGAGCTTTCCGGGGCCGGAGGTCTGCAGCCCAATGCGCTGTGTGGCCTGACGGTGTTGTAGTGGACGCGCCATTGCTCGATCAGGATCCGGGCTTCCCGCAGGCTGCAGAAGATTTCGCCACCGAGCAGCTCGTCGCGGAAACTGGCGTCGAAGCTTTCGCAATATCCGATTTCCCATGGGCTTCCTGACTCGGTGCAAGCCGCTTCGCGCCGGCGGCAGCAATCCAGTCCCGCACTTTCTGCGCAATGAACTCAGGGCCGTTGTCGGGAAGAATATGTTCCGGCGGGCCGCGCAGGATGAAGAGGTCCGTCAAGGCATCGGAAACATCCGCGGAGTTGAGCTTGCGATCGGGGCGCAGGGCTCAGGGGCTCCGCCCGTTCAGGGACGGCCTTCACTCCCTTCGCAGCTTCCGCAAGGATCATCTTGTCCAGTGTCAGGTCCAATACGGCGCGGCGAAGACGCAGGTCCTCCTTCTCAAGCTCCTTCAGGCGCTTCGATTGAGAGCGTCCCATCCCGCCGTAAAGCTTGCGCCAGCGGTAATACGTCTGCTGCGCCACGCCAATCTGGCGCACCGCCTCGGCAATCGCCGCGCCTTGTCCCTGCAGAACTTCAACCTGCTTGAGCTTCGATACAATCTCTTCCGGTTCCTCTCGTTTCCAGCCATCGCCGACCTTCCATCCTGCGGGAAAAGCCTATCCCAGCAGATGGACCCCTTTCAGGGGTTGCTTCAAGTTTCAGCCGCTGAGCTGGGGATTGCGTCCGGGCATTTGCGCAGTGCCGCTTTCCATGCGCCGGATGCTTGCGTGCATCCACCAGAGCGTTCCTGTCACCACCAGCATCAGGAGGAGGAAGGGCGCCGTCCAGATATCGGTGAGATCGAGGAGGAGGCCGAAGGCGATCGGCAGGAAGAAGCCGCCAAGCCCGCCGATCATCCCCACGAGCCCGCCCACGGCGCCCACGTGATCGGGGTAATAGACGGGGATATGCTTGAACACCGCCGCGCTGCCGAGGCTCATGGCAAAGCCCAGCAGGATGGTGAGCGCGGTGAAGCCCCAGAGCGGCAGCGCCAGGTCAAGGCGCACCGGCCCGGAGATGCCCGCGATCTGGAAACTGCCGCCGGGAAAGCTCATCAGCGCCAGCAGCAGGGCCGAAGCCGCGAATACCCGGTAAAGCACATAGCGCGCGCCGCGCCTGTCCGATATCCAGCCGCCGAGCGCGCGAAACACCGCGCCGGGCAGGGCATAGGCGGTGGTGAGCATCCCGGCGGTGGTCAGCTCCAGCCCGTAGGCGCCCACGTAATAGCGCGGCAGGAAGGAGGCGAGTGCCACGAAGCCGCCGAAAACGAAGAAGTAATAGGCCGAGAAGCGCCACACGCGCAGATCCTTCAGCGGCGCCAGCTGGCGCGCGAGGCTGACCGGGCGGGTTGCGGCCACCCGGCGCGCTTCATGCACCGGATCGGTGCGGGCCAGGGCCCAGAACAGAAGCGCGCTTGCGCCCAGCACCGCCGCATAGACCCGCGCCGTGCCCTCCCAGCCGAGCGCGGTGACAAGAAACGGCGCCACGAAGCTCGTGAGGGCCGCCCCCACGTTGCCTGCGCCGTAGATCCCGAGCGCAGTGCCCTGAAGATGTGCCGGATACCAGCGCGAAACATAGGAAACCCCGATGATGAACGAGCCCCCGGCAAGGCCGAGCCCCAGCGCCGCCAGCAGGAACATCGGGTAGCTTTCGGCCATTGTCAGCAGCCACACGGCCAGCGCCGTCACCCCCATCTGCAGTGCAAACACCAGCCGCCCGCCATGGCGCTCGGCCCAGAGGCCCAGGGCAAGGCGGCTGAGCGATCCGGTGAGCACCGGCGTCGCCACGAGGAGGCCGAACTGCGCTTCGCTCAGGCCAAGCTCCTGCTTGATGCCGAGGCCGATGATGGAAAACAGCGTCCAGACGGCGAAGCAGATGGCAAAGGCGAAGGTGGAGAGCACGAGCGCGCGGCTGCGCTCGGCGGCGGAGGGGGCGGAGGG
>WFVA01000074.1 GCA_015491895.1 Albidovulum sp.
CCCCCTGGCGGGCGCATTTGCGCCCCCCGGGCGGCCACATGCCCTCTGGCGGAGAAAAATGCGAATCCGGTTGTTTCCAACAGGCCCTGATGGTCCGGTGGGCAGGACAGGGAAGAAGGCCCCCGGCGCGGGGGCCTTTCTGCTTTCCGGTCAGCGGTTTTCGACGTCCACGTAATCGCGCTTTGGCGCGCCGATGTAGAGCTGGCGCGGACGGCCGATCTTCTGTTCGGGGTCGGAGATCATCTCCTTCCACTGGGCGATCCAGCCCACGGTGCGCGAGACCGCGAAGATCGGGGTAAACATCGAGGTGGGGAAGCCCATCGCCTCGAGGATGATGCCGGAATAGAAATCGACATTGGGGAAGAGCTTCTTTTCCTGGAAGTATTCGTCCTCAAGCGCGATGCGCTCGAGTTCCTTCGCCACTTTCAGGGTCTCGTTGTTTTCGATGCCGAGCAGATCGAGCACCTCGTCGGCCGATTGCTTCATAACCCGGGCGCGGGGATCGAAATTCTTGTAGACGCGATGGCCGAAGCCCATCAGGCGGAAGGGATCGGATTTGTCTTTCGCGCGTGCGATATATTCGGGGATGCGATCGACGCTGCCGATCTCCTTCAGCATTTCGAGCGCGGCCTGGTTGGCGCCCCCGTGCGCCGGGCCCCAGAGGCAGGCGATGCCGGCGGCGATGCAGGCGAAGGGATTGGCCCCCGAAGAGCCCGAGAGGCGCACGGTGGAGGTGGAGGCGTTCTGCTCGTGATCGGCGTGCAGCGTGAAGATGCGGTCCATCGCGCGGGCGAGGATCGGATTCACCTCGTAATCCTCGGCCGGCACCGAGAAGCACATGCGCAGGAAATTCGAGGCGTAATCGAGATCGTTGCGCGGATAGACGAAGGGCTGGCCCAGCGAATACTTGTAGGCCATGGCGGCGATGGTGGGCATCTTGGCGATCATGCGGATCGAGGCAATCTCGCGCTGGCGGGGATCGGTGACATCGGTGGAATCGGGGTAGAAGGCCGACATCGCGCCCACCACGCCCACCATGATCGCCATCGGGTGGGCATCGCGGCGGAAGCCGCGGAAGAAATAGTTCATCTGCTCGTGCACCATCGTGTGACGGGTGATGCGCGCCTCGAAATCCTCGAGCTCGGCAGCCGTGGGCAGTTCGCCGTAAAGAAGCAGGTAGCAGACTTCGAGGTAATGGGATTTCTCCGCCAGCTGCTCGATCGGATAGCCGCGGTAGAGAAGCTCGCCCTTCAGGCCGTCGATATAGGTGATGGTGGATTTGCACGACGCGGTGGATGTGAAGCCCGGATCATAGGTGAAGACGCCGCCATCGGCGTAGAGGCGGCGGATGTCGATCGCGTCCGGCCCCAGGGTGGGCGAGAGGATCGGCAGGCCCAGAGAGGTATCGTTGAATTCCAGTTCGGCGGTTTTGTCGGAGTCGCTCATCTTTTTCCTCTCTTTGCCCCTGCTGCATCATGCGCAGGGATGTTTCGCTGGGCCCGGCGGCGGGGGGTGACGGCGGCGGGCGGGGATCGCATCATCCCTCGCCAGCGGCATCAGCCAGCCGCGCGATGGTTTCATCGCGGCCGAGCACCAGCATCATGTCAAACACGCTGGGCGTTGCGCTGCGTCCGGCCAGTGCGGCCCGCAGAGGCGCCGCGAGCTTGCCGAACTTGATCCCGTTTGCCTCGGCAACCCGGTTCGCGATCTCTTCCAGCGCGTCCCGCGTCCAGCTAGCATCTTGCAGCTGCGGCGTCAATTGCTTCAGTATACCACGGGATACATCATCGAGCGCGGCCTGCGCCCTTTCATCCGGCGCGATGGGGCGCTCGGTGAGCACGAAATGGGCCTTTTCAATGAGATCGGGGAATTTCTTCGCGCGTTCCTTGAGGAAGGGCATGGCGCGCAAAAGCCCCTTTTCCTGCTTTTCGGAGAAGGGCGGTTCGCCGATGGCGGCGCGCCAGCCCTTCAGTTCATGCAGCAGCGCAGCATCCTCCATCGCGCGGATATGCTGGCCGGAGAGATTGTCGAGCTTCCTGAAATCGAAGCGGGCGGGGGATTTGTTGATGCCGGTGATGTCGAACCAAGCGAGCGCCTGCTCGGTGGTGAAGAATTCATCGTCCCCGTGGCTCCAGCCGAGGCGGGCGAGGTAATTGCGCATGGCTTCTGCGGGGTAGCCCATGGCGCGGTATTCCTCCACCCCGAGCGCGCCGTGGCGCTTGGAGAGCTTCTTGCCGTCGGGGCCGTGGATCAGCGGAATATGGGCAAACACCGGCACCTCCCAGCCAAGCGCGCGGTACAGAAGCGTCTGGCGGGCGGCGTTGTTGAGGTGGTCATCGCCGCGGATCACATGGGTGACGCCCATGTCGTGATCGTCCACCACCACGGCGAGCATGTAGGTGGGCGTGCCGTCGGAGCGCAGGAGGATCATGTCGTCGAGCGTTTCATTGCGGAATTTCACCCGGCCCTGCACCACGTCCTCGATCACGGTTTCGCCATCGCGCGGGGCCTTGAGGCGGATCACATGGGGCGCATCCGGGTGGCTGGCGGGATCGGCATCGCGCCAGGGGCTCTCAAACAGCGTGGCGCGGCCTTCGGCGCGGGCCTTTTCGCGCGCCTCGGCGATTTCCTCGGGGGTGGCGAAGCACTTGTAGGCCCGGCCGCTTTCCAGAAGCTGGCGGGCCGCCTCGCGGTGGCGCTCGGCACGGGCGAACTGGCTCACCGCCTCGCCATCGTGATCGAGGCCGAGCCAGTCGAGCCCGGCGAGGATCGCTGCCGTGGCCTCCGGGGTGGAGCGGGCGCGATCGGTATCCTCGATGCGCAGCAGGAACTTCCCGCCCCGCCCGCGCGCATAGAGCCAGTTGAACAGCGCGGTGCGCGCGCCGCCGATATGGAGGAAGCCCGTGGGCGAAGGGGCAAAGCGGGTGACGACCTGATCCGGGGTGTTCATGTTGCGTTAACCTTTGGGAAACCATGATGGCGCTAGGGTGGAGCCCGTGTTTTAGAGAGGCGGGGAGGCAAGAACAAGAGTGCGCTGGTTGTCGGCCCCCATCGCGGCGCTGGAGGCGCAGCGCGGGCATCTCTTCCTCTGGGTGCCGGTGCTGCTCGGGGCGGGAATCGGGCTCTATTTCAAGCTGGGGCGCGAGCCGGGCGCGGCGCTCCTGATCGCGGCGGGAGCGGGGGCGCTCTTGCTGTGCCTGGCCGCCTGGCGCATCGGCCCGCGCCTAGCGCCCATCCTCTACGCCCCCGCGCTGGTGCTTGCCGGGCTGGCGCTGGCGGGGGCGCGGGCGCATCATGTGGCCGCGGTCAAGCTCTCCTACCCCTATTACGGGCCGATCGAGGGGCGGATCATCGCCATCGACCGCTCCCAGAGCGACAGGCCGCGCCTCACCCTCGATCAGGTGGTGCTGGGGCGCCTGCCGCCGGCGCGCACGCCCGAGCGGGTGCGGATTTCGCTGCACGGGGATCAGCGCGCGCTCGACCCGGTGCCGGGGATGCGCATCATGCTCACGGGCCGCCTTTCCCCGCCCCGCGGGCCGGTGGAGCCGGGGGGCTTCGATTTCCAGCGCATGGCCTGGTTCGCCCGCCTCGGGGCGGTGGGCTACACGCGAAGCCCGGCGCTTGCCGTCGCCCGCCCGGAGGGCAGCGCCCTCTGGCTCGATCGCTTCCGCGCGCGCCTTTCGGCCGGCCTGCAGAAGGCCATCCCCGGCGATGCCGGCGCTTTCGCCGCCGCCATCCTGACCGGGGATCGCTCGGGGCTGCACCAGGAGACGCTGGCGGCCCTGCGCGCTTCCAACCTTGCCCATCTGCTGGCCATATCGGGCCTGCACATGGGGCTGCTTGCGGGTTTCGTCTTTGCCGCCCTGCGCCTCGTGATGGCGCTCGTTCCGCCCCTCGTGCTCCACTGGCCCACGCGCAAGATCGCCGCCGCGGGGGCATTGGCGGCGGGGGCTTTCTACCTTGCGCTTTCGGGCGGCAACGTGGCCACGGAGCGCGCCTTCGTCATGGTGGCTGTGATGCTGGTGGCGGTGATCCTCGGACGGCGCGCGATCACGCTGCGCGCGGTGGCGCTGGCGGCGGTGATCGTGCTCCTGCGCCGCCCCGAGGCGCTGACGGGGCCGGGCTTCCAGATGTCTTTCGCGGCCACGGTGGCGCTGGTGGCGGTGTTCGGGGCGTTGCGCGATTGGCGGGGCTGGAGATGGCCGCGGGCGCTGCGCCCGGTTGTCGCCGTGGTGATCTCATCTGCGGTGGCCGGGGCGGCGACGGCGCCCATTGCGGCGGCGCATTTCAACCAGGTGGCGCATTTCGGCCTGCTGGCCAACCTCCTGAGCGTGCCGGTGATGGGGGTGCTGGTGATTCCGGCGGCCGTCATCGCGGCGCTGCTCTGGCCCCTTGGCGGGGCCTGGATCGGCCTTGGCCTGATGCGGCTCGGGATCGTCTGGATCCTTGCGGTGGCGCAAATGGTTGCGGGGTTTGACGGGGCGGTTTCGCATGTGCCGGCCCCACCCGCCGCCGTGCTGCCGATCCTCGGGCTTGGCGGGCTGTGGCTGGCGCTCTGGCAGGGGCGGGCGCGCCTCGGCGGGGTGGCGGCCCTGGGGCTCGCCTTCCTCCTCTGGGCCGGGGCCGAGCGCCCGGCGCTTCTGGTCAGCGAAAGCGGAC
>WFVA01000075.1 GCA_015491895.1 Albidovulum sp.
AAACCGAAAACAGTTTCTTCACGGGGGGTGGCAGAAGATCAGGGGGCAAAGCTGCTATCGTGATTGCATGCCGTTTGGTGCAGATTATATCTGCCGTGCGGTATCCATGGGAAAAGGGGAGGAGCAGGAATGGCCGGATATGTGGAGCGCGAGGGCTATCGGATCGATAACGTGCTGGCGGATTTTCTCGAGCGCGAGGCGCTGCCCGGAAGCGGGATCGGGGCGGCGGATTTCTGGCGCGGATTCGCGGCGATCCTGCGCGAATTCACCCCGCTGAACCACGCCCTGCTGGCCACGCGCGAGGAGATGCAGCGCCGGATCGACGCCTGGCATCTGGAGCGGCGCGGCTCGCCCCATGATCCGGTGGCCTATCGCGCCTTCCTTGAGGAGATCGGCTATATCGAGCCCGAGGGCGGGGATTTCAGCATCGAAACCGAGGGCGTTGACCCGGAGATCGCCAAGGTGCCGGGGCCGCAGCTTGTGGTGCCGGTCAGCAATGCGCGCTTTGCGCTCAATGCCGCCAATGCCCGCTGGGGCAGCCTTTATGACGCGCTTTACGGCACCGATGCGCTGGGAGATCTGCCCACAGGCAAGGGCTATGATCCCGAGCGCGGCGCCCGCGTGATCGCCTGGGGGCGGGACTTCCTCGACGAGGCCGTGCCGCTTGCGCAAGGAAGCCACCGGGAGGCGGAGGCCTACCGGGTGGAGGGCGGGGCGCTCATCCCTGCGCTCGCCGATCCGGCGCAGTTCGCGGGCTATCGCGGCGCGCCCGAGGCGCCAGAGGCGATCTTGCTGAAGAACAACGGGCTGCACATCATCATCGAGATGGAGAAGGGCAGCCCGATCGCGGCCGGGGATCGCGCCGGCGTCTCCGATATCCGCCTCGAAGCCGCGCTCACCGCCATCATGGACATGGAAGACAGCGTGGCGGCGGTGGATGGCGCGGACAAGGCGCTTGTCTATCGCAACTGGCTCGGGCTGATGCGCGGCGATCTGGAGGCCGAGGTGGAGAAGGGCGGCAGGCGCTTCATGCGCCGCCTGGCGCCCGATCTCGCATTCACCGCGCCGGATGGCGGATCGCTCACCCTCAAGGGGCGCGCGGTGATGTGGGTGCGCAACGTGGGCCATCTGATGACCACCCCGGCGATGCTGGACGGCGCGGGCAACGAGGTGTTCGAGGGGCTGATGGACGCGGTGATAACGCCCCTCATCGCGCTTCACGATCTGCGGCGCGCGGGCGGTGGGGCCAGCAGCGCCACGGCCAACAGTGCCACGGGCGCGATCTATGTGGTGAAGCCCAAGATGCACGGCTCGGAGGAAGTCGCCTTCACGGACCGGCTTTTCGCCCGGGTCGAAGAGATGCTGGGGCTCGCGCCGGATACGATCAAGATCGGCATCATGGACGAGGAGCGGCGCACCTCCGTCAATCTGAAGGAGTGCATTCGCGCGGCGAAGCGGCGCGTGGCCTTCATCAACACCGGCTTCCTCGATCGCACGGGCGACGAGATCCACACCTCGATGGAGGCCGGTGCGATGGTGAGGAAGGGCGAGATGAAGCACATGCCCTGGATCCGCGCCTATGAGGATCGCAACGTGGATATCGGCCTTGCCTGCGGCTTTCAGGGCCGCGCGCAGATCGGCAAGGGGATGTGGGCGATGCCCGATCGCATGGCCGACATGCTGAAGGAAAAGATCGCCCATCCGATGGCGGGGGCCAATTGCGCCTGGGTGCCGAGCCCGACGGCGGCCACGCTCCACGCCACCCATTATCACCGGGTGGACGTGCCGGCCCGTCAGCGCGAGATCGCCCGCCTCGCCCCGCGCGCCACGCTTGACGAGCTGCTGACCATCCCGCTTCTGGCGGGCGAGAACCCGGCCCCCTGCGAGATCCGCGAGGAGGTGGAGAACAACTGTCAGGGGATCCTCGGCTATGTGGTGCGCTGGGTGGAGCAGGGGATCGGCTGCTCCAAGGTGCCCGACATTCACGATGTGGGGCTGATGGAGGATCGCGCCACCTGCCGCATCTCCTCGCAGGCGCTGGCCAACTGGCTGCACCACGGGATCGTCAGCCGCGATGAGGTGGAGGCGGCGATGCGCCGGATGGCCGAGGTGGTGGACCGCCAGAACGCCCATGATCCCGCCTACCGGCCCATGGCACCCGCATTCGACGGCCCCGCCTTCCGCGCCGCCTGCGATCTGGTGTTCGAGGGGCGGCGCCTGCCTTCGGGCTATACGGAACCGGTGCTGCATGCCTGGCGGCTGAGGGCGAAGGCAGCGCAAACCGAGGCAGCGGCGGGAGCCGATCAGGCCTGACCTTGCGCGGGGAGGGAGAGGGGAATTTCTTAATGATTCCTTACGCATGGCGCACGGTGGGGGTGAACAACCCAGGCGATTGTTCTTGACTCTGCGAACGCTCCAAAGTATAACTCATGCCAAGCTGGAAGAAGTGGGCAAGCGGCCCGGGGGCACTCCCCCGAGGCCGTTTTCCTTTGCCGCGCTTCCCCTTCGGGCGGGCCAACCGCAAGAGAGGCAGAGCTTAGCATAGATGAAAAACCACACATCCCCCGAGGGCAGGGGAACGGGCGAGGGCCCGGCGGATGAGATCCTTCTCATCGCCGAGCGGCATTTCCGGCGCATGCTGGAGCGGATCGATCTGATCATCGTGGAACTGAAGGAATCCGAAACGGTGGCCGCGAAGGAGGCGCAGGCTGCCGTAAGGGATCTTTCGAAGGCGGTGCAGACCATCTTTGACGAAAGGACGAAGTTTGAAAAACTCCGCAATCTCAAGGCCGGTGCCGTTCATCACGTCGCGTTCGACTTCGACGCCGCACGCGATGAGATCGGGCGCCGAATGGCTCGCCTGCGCGCCGCGCGCGGTGCAGGAGGAATTCCTCAATGAGCTGAGCGAGGCGGCGCTGCTGGCGCTGCCGTGGATGTTCGAATTCTGGGCCATGGAGCACCAGCTGCCGCCCGAGGGGGACTGGCGCACCTGGGTGATCATGGGCGGGCGCGGCGCGGGGAAAACCCGGGCCGGGGCCGAATGGGTGCGCGCCGAGGTGGAGGGCGCGCGCCCGCTTGATCCGGGGCGCTCCAGGCACGTGGCGCTGATCGGGGAGACCTTCGATCAGGTGCGCGACGTGATGATCTTCGGCGAGAGCGGGATCCTGGCCTGCTCGCCCCCCGATCGCCGCCCCGAGTGGCAGGCGACCCGGCGCCGGCTGGTGTGGCCCAACGGCGCGGTGGCGCAGGCCTTTTCGGCCCATGAGCCCGAGGCGCTCAGGGGGCCGCAGTTCGATGCGGCCTGGGTGGATGAGCTTGCCAAGTGGAAGAAGGCCGAGGAGGCGTGGGACATGCTCCAGTTCGCGCTGCGCCTTGGCGAGCATCCGCGCCAGTGCGTGACGACGACGCCGCGCAACGTGGCGGTGCTGAAGGGCATCCTCGCCAATCCGAGCACGGTGGTGACGCGCGCGCCCACCGAGGCCAACAGCGCCTGGCTCGCGGCCTCCTTCCTCGAGGAGATGAAGGCGCGCTACGGGGGCACGCGGCTTGGCCGCCAGGAGCTCGAGGGGGAATTGCTGGAGGACGCGGAAGGCGCGCTCTGGACATCCGCCATGCTCGAGGATCTGCGCCGCGAGGAGGCGGGCGAGCTGGACCGCATCGTGGTGGCGGTGGATCCGCCCGTTACCGGCCACAGGGGCAGCGACGAATGCGGGATCGTCGTGGTGGGGGTGAAGGCCGAGGGCGATCCGGGGAACTGGCGCGCGGTGGTGCTGGAGGATGCCTCGGTGAGTGCGGCTTCGCCCCAGGAATGGGCCACGGCGGCCATTGCCGCGATGGAGCGCCACGGCGCCGAGCGGCTGGTGGCGGAAGTGAACCAGGGGGGCGATCTGGTGGAGAGCGTGATCCGGCAGGTGGACCGGCTGGTGCCTTTCAAGGCGGTGCGGGCTTCGCGCGGCAAGAGCGCGCGCGCCGAGCCGGTGGCGGCGCTTTACGAGCAGGGGCGGGTTCATCATCTGCGCGGGCTCGGGCGGCTCGAGGATCAGATGTGCCGGATGACGGTGCAGGGTTACGAGGGGCGCGGCAGCCCGGACCGGGTGGATGCGCTTGTGTGGGCGCTCCATGAGTTGATGATCGAGCCGGCGGCAAAGTGGCGCCGCCCGCGGGTGCGGACGCTTTAGGGCGTGCCCCCGCTCCGGCCACGGCGATGCCGGGCGGACGGATGTTTTGCCCCGACGCAGGACATGCGGCTGCCCGGGCGGGCGCGAATGCGCCCGCCATGGGGCGGGCGGGCGCATGTCCGGGCCGCTCCGTGCGCCCCGGACAAGGCGAATCTGCTGCGTGCCGGCAGGGTGACCTGATCGATTGCGAGCGGTTTCTGGCGGTGCGCGTCTGCCCGGCGGATGTGCTTGCGTCGGGGGCGGGATGCCTCCGGCGGGGATATTTGCAGGACCAGTGATGACAGGGCGCGGGGCAGATGGCCCCGGCCGGGAGAGGTGTGGCCGGGGGCCGCGCGAAACGAGATGAGGAGCTTCGCAGATGGTATTTCAATTCCTGAAACGCGGGGGTGGCGACGCGCCCGAGCAGAAGGCTTCGGCTGCCGGCCGGGTGATGGCCTGGGGCGGGGCCGGGCGGGTGGCGTGGTCGCCCCGCGACGTGGTTTCGCTGACGAAGAACGGCTTTCTGGGAAATCCGATCGGGTTTCGCGCGGTGAAGCTGATCGCCGAGGCGGCGGCCGCGCTGCCGCTGGTGCTGCAGGATCGCGAGCGGCGCTACGAGGCGCATCCGCTGATCGATCTCATGCGCCGGCCCAATCCGGCGCAGGGGCGGGCCGAGCTCATGGAGGCGCTTTATGGCCATCTGCTGCTGACGGGCAATGCTTACCTGGAGGCGGTGGCCGGCGAGGAGGCGGCGCTGCCGGTGGAGCTTTACGTGCTGCGCAGCGACCGCATGAGCGTGGTGCCCGGCGCGGAC
>WFVA01000076.1 GCA_015491895.1 Albidovulum sp.
CCCGCCGCCTGCCCGACGGCGTCCATTTCGCGGCGAGGGCCGCGGCGCTGAAGGAATTTCTCGAAGAAAACAGCATCCCCCCCGGCGAAAGCCCGCCCGGCGAGGCGCTCGCCCCCGAAGACATCGCCGCCATCGCGCAGGATCTGACCGTGCTCGTGAGCTGCTGGGAGTAAACAGGGCCGCGGGCAAACGGGGGCGCAGGGCGGGATATTCCCGAAGCCCTGCCCCGCGCCCCTCAGTTGCGCCAGAACACGGGCGACATCAGGGCGAATACCGTCAGCATCTCGAGCCGCCCCATCAGCATGCCGAGGCAGAGCAGCCATTTCGCGGTATCGTTCAGGGGCGCGAAATTGCCGGCCGGGCCGATGATCTCGCCCAGCCCCGGGCCGATATTGGCCACCGCCGTCGCGGCGCCGGAAACCGAGGTCACGAAATCCAGCCCGGTCATGGAAAGCAGCACCGAGAGCACCCCGAGGGTGACGATGAACACGAGGAAGAAAGCCATCACCGAGGAAAGCACGTCCGGGCCCACCGGGCGGCCGTTGTAGCGCGGGATGAACACCCCGTGGGGCGAGTGGATCTTGCCGATCTGGCTCTTGATCGAGGAAAACAGCAGCTGATAGCGGAAGATCTTGACCGAGCAGCAGGTTGAGCCCGCACACCCCCCCACCAGCCCCATCAGGAAGAACAGCATCACCGCGAAAGCGCCCCAGAGCTGGTAATCCACCGAGGCGTATCCCGTGCCGGTGATGATGGAGGCGATGTTGAAGACCGCTTCACGGAAGACCGGCTCGAAGGCCTCGTTGGAGCCGAGCAGCCGATAGGCGGTGACGATCACGATCAGCGCCGCCGTCAGCCGCAGGAAGGTGCGCACCTGGCTGTCCTGCCACAGGGGGGCGTAATGGCCCGCCATCAGCTGCACGAAGCGCACGAAGGGCAGGCTCGCGAGAATCATGAACAGCGCCGCCACATATTCCGCCGGCCCCGAAAAGGCGCCGAAGGAGGCGTCCGATGTGGAGAAACCGCCGGTGGAGAGGGTTGTCAGCGCGTGATTGAGCGCCTGGAATCCATCCATCCCCACCATCAGATAGGCGAAGAAGCAGGCCGAGGTCAGAAGGATGTAGATCACCGAGATCCGGGCCGCGATCTGGGCCGCGCGGGGCAGGATCTTGCCCTCGGTCTCGAAGGATTCGATGCGGAAGATCTGCATCCCGCCGACCCTGAGCTCGGGCAGGAACACCATCCCCGTTACAACGATCCCCACCCCCCCGAACCACTGCAGCATGGAGCGCCACAGCAAGAGCCCGCGCGGCAGGGTTTCGAGCCCGGTGAACACGGTGGAGCCTGTCGTCGTCAGCCCCGACATGCTCTCGAAGAAGGCATCGGTGAAATCCGCCTCCGTCGCCCCGACCATGAACGGCAGCGCGGCAAAGAGCGGCAGCACCAGCCACACCGAGGTCGTCATCAGAAAAATCTGCTGGATCGAGAGATTGTCGCGCGGGGAATTGCGCGTGGCAAGCGCGATCAGCCCGCCGAAGACGACGGTAATCAGGCCGCTTTCGATGAAAACCCCGGCATGATCGCTGCCGTCGATCAGATCCATGGCCATCGGCACGATCATGGTCATGCCGAGAGCGGCGATCAGCAGGCCGAGCACATAGGCAATGGGGCGGATGTCGAAGGGGATGGCGCCCGCGGGCTGCGGGCCATCTCCCGTCATCGGCTGAATGGAATTGCCTCCCGTCATCATTTCACGCCCGCCAACGCTCAGCCAACCTTGTAGAGCGTGTTGAACAGCCAGGGATCGAGGCTCTCGCTCTCGAAGGTATCGCCCTCGGTGAGGACGCTCACCGCATCGTGGCTGTGCAGGCTCTCCTGGTGGCTGGCGATGATGCGGAAATCGCCGATCCGGGGATCCTTCTGCAGCGCCTCGAAGAACAGCCGCGCCGCATCCTCCACGAAGATCGGATTGGCGGCATTGAGCTCGGCGAAGGCCTGCTCGTCCTCGCGTTTCACCATCACCTGGGTTTCGGTGGGCACGGCGGCGCGGCAGATATCGATCAGATCCTCGAACCACAGCCGCGGCCCGGGCAGAAGCTGCACCGAGATGCGCGCCACCGAGCGCTGGGAATGGGGCGTTGCGAGCTGGCTGCGGAACTGGCGCGCGTGCTCGGAAAGCTCAAGCGAACACGGGCAGGTGGAGGAATAGACGTAATCCAGATGCATGAATTTCGATATCTTTCCCCGCGTCTCCACAAGCTCCAGCGCGATATCGTAATACTGGTAGCCCGCAAGCCCCGAGCGCAGCGAAGGCAGGAGCGCGGGGAAGGAAAAACGCATCTGGATGCGGGCGTCGAAGCTCTCGAGATCGGCCTTGTAATCGTTGAGCGCCGCCTCGATCACATCGATGCTGAAGGTCTTTTGCGCATGGCCGTAGAAACTGCGCATGATGCGCGACATGTTGATCCCCTTCTTCCCCGCCTCGAGGCTCACCGTGCCGGTGACGGAGGTTTCAAGCTGCACGTCGCCGCCGTCGCGGGTATGAAAGCGGATCGGCAGGCGGAAATTGGAAATCCCCACATGCTGGATATGGCGCTTCGCGCCGCGGATCAGGCTCTCCGGCCCGTTCTGCAGGTCGGGGAGCGAGGCCTTGTAGGCCTCGTCCACCGTGAATTCCTCCGGGTAGGCCCGCGCCAGCGCCGGGTAATTCGATACCTCCTGCCCCGGCAACAGCCGCGACACCACCGGATCAAGCGCCGCCGCCTCGAGCGCGCTCACCGACGAGGCCCATTCGCGCAACACTTCAAGCGCCTTTTCCGCCTCTTCCCGGCTGGGCCCGCCCTGCCCCGCTTTCGGCTTCTGGATGTTCATCTCAAGCCCTCCGGCCACCTGTTCGCAGCCCGACTGATACGCGATTTTTCACCGTCTGGCCAGAAGCGGCCACCCCGTATTGCCTCTGGCCGCCTCATACCGCCCCGAGCGCCCGCGTCACATCCGCGATCAGATCGCCCGCATCCTCGAGCCCGAGGCTCATGCGCACCATGCCCGGCGTGATGCCGAGCGCCGCGCGCTCCGCATCGCTCAGGCGCTGGTGGGTGGTGGTGGCCGGATGCGTCACCAGGCTTTTCGCATCGCCCAGATTGTTGGTGATGGTGAAAAGCCGAAGTGCATTCAGAAAGCGGAAGGCCCCCGCCTTGCCGCCCTTTACGTCAAGCGTCAGCATGGTGCCGCCGTGATCCATCTGGCGCGCCGCAAGATCTGCCTGCGGGAAATCGGCGAGCCCCGGCCAGATCAACCGCGCAAGCTTCTCATGGCCGCGCAGGGCCCCCGCCAGCGCCTCGGCATTTGCCGCCTGGGCGCGCACGCGCAGATCCAGCGTCTCCAGCCCCTTCAGCATCACCCAGGCGCTAAACGGGCTCATCGAGGCGCCGGTATGCTTCATGAAGGGCTCGATCTCGCCGCGGATGAAATCCCGGCTGGCGAGGACCACCCCGCCAAGGCAGCGCCCCTGGCCATCCACATGCTTGGTGGCGGAATAGATCACCACATCGGCCCCGAGCGCCAGCGGCCGGCTCAGCACTCCGGTGGCGAAGGTGTTGTCCACCACCACCAGCGCGCCCGCCCCGCGGGCGAGGCGGGAAACCTCTGCAATGTCCACAAGCTCGAGCGTCGGATTGGCGACGCTCTCGAAGAAGACAAGCTTCGCCGGGCGCGAAAGCGCCGCGCGCCAGGCGGCGTTGTCGGCCCCGTCCACAAGCTCCACCTCGACCCCGAAGCGCGCCAGGAGATCGTTGAGAATATAGAGGCAGGAGCCGAACAGCGCCCGCGCCGCCACCACCCGATCGCCGGCGCGCAAGGGGGCCGTCAGCGCGGCATGGACGGCCGCCATCCCCGAAGCGGTAGCAAAGGCATCCTCCGCCCCCTCGAGCGCCGCCATGCGCTCCTCGAGCATCCGCACCGTGGGGTTGCCGTAGCGGGCATAGATGAACTCATCCTCGCCCAGCTCGCGAAAGCGCGCCTCGGCCGCCTCGGCGGAGGGATAGACGAACCCTTGCGTCAGGAAGATCGCCTCCGATACCTCGCCATAGCCGCTCCTGCGCGTGCCCTCATGCACCGCCTTCGTGCGCGCCTTCCATTCCCCTGCCATCCGATCATCCACCATCCGATCCCTCCGGGCACAAAAAAACCGCCACCGGATCAGGGGGCGGGCATTTCGCGCTTTCGCGCGGCTCGACCTCTTTAGCGGCTTGTTTAGCGTGGCCCGCAATCCGGTAACAAATCGCCACGAATGAAGCCTGCCTATCGTGGCGGGGGTGGCCGGTCAAGCCCCACGGAGATTCCCGGCGCCCCACGCCGCGGGAAACTGGTAGAGTTGGCGAAAAAGGGCACGATGTGCGGCGATGCGAAGAGAGATGTGCATGGCTGGCCTGTTGCGCTTTCCCCGCCCGGCGCGCAAGGATGCGGGAGAGCAACTGAGGGGAAATGCACCGTGAGCGACGCAATCGAACTCTACTACTGGCCCACGCCGAACGGCTGGAAGATCACCATCGCGCTCGAGGAGATGGGGCTGGCGTGGAATCTCAACCTGGTGAATATCTGCGCGGGCGAGCAGTTCGATCCCGATTTCCTGAAGATCGCACCCAACAACCGGATGCCGGCGATCATCGATCCACAGGGGCCGGACGGCAAACCGATCTCGATCTTCGAATCCGGCGCGATCCTGCAGTATCTGGCGCGCAAGACGGGGCAGTTCTACGGCAAGACGGAACGTGAGCGCGTGCAGGTGGATCAGTGGCTGATGTGGCAGATGGGCGGGCTCGGGCCGATGGCGGGCCAGGCGCATCACTTCCTGAAATACGCCCCCTCGCTGGAGCCGCCGCAGGATCTGCCCTATGCCAAGGAACGCTACCGCAATGAAACCGCGCGCCTTTACGGCGTGCTCGATCGCCGGCTGGCGCAAAACGAATATGTTGCGGGCGATTTCTTCTCCATCGCCGACATGGCGATCTGGCCCTGGGCGAGCCTCTGGAAGGGCCAGGAACAGACGCTCGAGGACAAGCCCCACATGGCGCGCTGGCTGGAAGCGGTGGGCGCCCGCCCCGGCGTGCAGGCGGGGCGGGCCGTTGCCGCGGAGAGCCGCAGCGATCCCGGGGCCGACAGGAAAGCCCGGGAGATCCTCTTTCGCGGGGCGCGCGCCCGGGCGCCCGGCAGAGATCAGTAGATGCCGTTGGCCTTCTGGAGCGCGCGCACATAGGCGGTGATGGATTTCAGCTCGGCATCCGTCACGCCCTTCACCGGCGGCATGTCGCCAAAACGCCAGTGATGGGCGCGCACGCCATTGCGCGCCGCCAGCGTGAAGGCGGCATCGCCGTGGTGGGAAGGCTTGTAGTAATCATGCACGAGCGGCGGCGCCACGCCTTTCCGCCCTTCGGCCTTCTCGCCGTGGCAGCTTGCGCATCTGGCCCTGAAGGCAAGCTGCCCCATCTTCGCCAGTCCTTCGAGCGGCGGCACGCGCACCTCGGCGAGCGCCGCGCCCGATGATGCGGCCAGCCCCTCTGCTGCCGGCACGGCCTGCGCGCTTTCGGGCGCCGGCGCCTCGCCGGAACCGCCCTTCAGCGCAAGATAGCCAACCGCCGCGATGGCCAGAAGGCCGAAGCCCGCGATAATGATCCTGCCGTTCATCGATTCCCGCTCCCTTTGCTCCTTTTTCCCCTTGATGGGGCTTCCGGCAGGGGGAAGGTCAAGAGCGGATCGGGGATTTCAGGCGATGCGGCGCAGGCCCTTCGCCCTCCCCCCGGCCCAGGCCCGCGCCGCCTTGCCGAAGGCTTCGAACAGGGCGCGCGAGACGGGATCGCGGGCGGCGTTGTATTCCGGGTGCCACTGCACCGAGAGCGTGAAGCCCGGCGCATCCTGCACATGGATCGCCTCGGGCGTGCCGTCATGCGCCACGCCATCGATCACGATGCGCGCGCCCGGCGTCTTGATCCCCTGGCCGTGCAGGCTGTTGGTCATCACCTCGGTGGTGCCGAGGATCTCGTGAAACGGGCTGCCCCTGGTGAGGGTGACCTTGTGGCGCAGCGCGAATTTCTCCTCGAGCGTGCCCTCGGGGGGCATGCGGTGATTGTCGCGCCCCGGCAGATCGCGGATCTCCGGGTGCAGCGTGCCGCCCATGGCCACGTTCACCTCCTGAAAGCCGCGGCAGACCCCGAAGAAGGGCTGGCCGCGCTCCACGCAGGCGCGGATCAGCGGCAGGGTGATCCTGTCGCGGGCGCGATCGAAATCGCCATGCGCCTCGGTGGGCATTTCGCCGTATTCCTCCGGGTGGACATTGGGCCGCCCGCCGGTGAGGAGGAACCCATCGAAGCTCTCGAGCAGCTCCTCGATGCGCACATGCGCCGGATCGGCCGGAATGAGCAGCGGCATCCCCCCCGCCACCTCGCTGATCGCGGCCACGTTCATGGTGCCGGAGGCATGGACCGGGTAATGATCGTTCAGTATCCCCGGATTGGTGATGATGCCGATGCGCGGGCGGTTCATTGTTTCTCCATTATCAGACGGTCCGGCGGATGCGATGAAGGCTCCGCCTCTGTACTCTGTATATGTTGTGTATATATTGACACCCCGCACCGGCGAACATCCCAAAGATGTGCAAAGCCTGCCGTGCGAATATGCACAGATCCGGCACGGAACCGGAAAAGCGGCGGAAAAGGATGCTCCGGCGGATATCGTGTCAGCCTGCGGCGTCACGTGAGCCTGAAGGGCCGCGCGCGCCAGCATCCGCACCGGCAGGGATCCGCGATCGCATGAAGGCCCGGGGGCGGGGAACGGGCTGCTGCCTGCCGCCCGGCAGCCCCCTATTTCCGCGCTTTCAGATCCTGATACATCTCGTAGGCCTGCTGGGCGGGCATGTGTTCGTGCACCACTTTCGAGACCGCCTGGATCATCGCCACCGGGTCGTCGGCCTGGAAGATGTTGCGCCCCATGTCGACCCCGGCGGCGCCCTGATCGATCGCCTTCCAGGCCATCTCCAGCGCCTCGATCTCGGGCAGCTTCTTGCCGCCGGCGATCACGATCGGCACCGGGCAGCCCGCCGTCACCCGCTCGAAGCCCTGCTCGACGAAATAGGTCTTCACGTAATGCGCGCCAAGTTCGGCCGCGATGCGCGTGGCCAGGCCGAAATAGCGTGCGTCGCGCGCCATGTCCTTGCCGACGCCAGTCACCGCCAGGGTGGGGATGCCGACGCGCATCCCCTCGTCGATCAGGCGGATCACGTTGGTGATCGACTTGTGCTCGTATTCGGCGCCGATGTAGATCTGCGCCGCCATCGCCGAGACCCCCATCCGCACCGCGTCATCCATCGCCACGGCGACGGTTTCGTTGGAAAGCTCCGAGAGGATCGAATTGCCCCCCGAGGCGCGCATCACGATCGGCTTGCGCACCGTGGGCGGGATGATCGAGCGCAGGATGCCGCGGGTGCACATCAGCACGTCGGCATGTTCGAACAGCGGCGCGATGTTGAGATCGATCCGCTCGAGCCCGCGCGTCGGCCCCTGGAAATAGCCGTGATCGAAGGCCAGCATCACCGTGCGCCCCGTCGCCGGGTTGAAGATCCGGCTCATCCGCGCCTTGATCCCCCAGTCGTAATTGGCGAGCCCCTTGAGGAAGAAGCCCTGCCTGTCCTGCGGGCGGTCGAGCCCGAAATCCTTGCCGTCCTTGATGTCGTCTATGTCTGCCATGGTCCGTGTTTTCCGTGTCCCGGTGGTTGCGTTGCTCTTGATTTTTCCGCCACGCCGCAGCCATGCCGCGCGCTCCGCTGGAGGCAAGCCTAGCCTGATGATTACTTATGTCAATATATATTGACAAATGATATGCAGATCATGATGCTGGCCCCGCGACCGCAAGGGCGGGGTGAGCAGCGGATACCGCGAACCGCCGGCGTGCGAGATCGAAAGGAAGGACTGGGCATGAAGGTTGGCGACAGGCATTACCGCTCGATCTGGGTGAATGACGAGACCGGACGGGTGCAGATCATCGATCAGCGCTGGCTGCCGCACGAGTTCCGGGTGGTGGATCTGGTCACGCGCAAGGATTTCGCCGATGCGATCCGCGAGATGTGGGTGCGCGGCGCGCCGCTGATCGGCGCCACCGCGGCGCACGGCATCGCCGAGGAGATGAAGCGCGATCCATCGGACGCCAACCTCGACGAGGCCTGGGAAGAGCTCCACGCCACCCGCCCCACCGCCATCAACCTGCGCTGGGCGCTCGACGAGATGCGCAATCTGCTCAGCCCGCTCCCCGAGGAGAAGCGCGCCGAAGCGGCTCACAGGCGGGCGCTCGAGATCTGCGACGAGGATGTGGAGATCAACCGCAGGATCGGCGTGCACGGGCTCGAGATCATCCGCGAGATCGCGGCGAAGAAGAAGCCCGGAGAGCCGGTCAACATCCTCACCCATTGCAACGCCGGCTGGCTGGCCACGGTGGACTGGGGCACCGCGACCAGCCCGATCTATCATGCCCATGCCGAGGGCATCCCGATCCATGTCTGGGTGGACGAGACGCGCCCACGCAACCAGGGCGCGCTGCTGACCGCATGGGAGATGAACAGCCACGCCATCCCCCATCACCTGATCGTCGACAACGCCGGCGGGCACCTGATGCAGCACGGAGAGGTCGATCTCGTCATCGTCGGCACCGACCGCACCACGGCGCGCGGCGACGTGTGCAACAAGATCGGCACCTATCTGAAGGCGCTCGCCGCGCATGACAACGGCGTGCCCTTCTATGTGGCCCTGCCCTCGCCCACCATCGACTGGACGGTGCAGGACGGCATCAGGGAGATCCCCATCGAGGAGCGCGACGGGCGCGAGGTGACCCATGTGCAGGGCAGGCTCGCCGACGGCACGGTCACGGAGGTGCAGATCAGCCCCGACGGCACCCCCGGCGGCAACCCCGCCTTCGATGTCACGCCCGCGCGGCTGGTCACCGGCCTCATCACCGAGCGCGGCATCTGCGAGGCCTCGCCCGAGGGGCTGGCGGCGCTGTTCCCCGAAAGAGCGGGGGCATGAGACGAGCGCTCAGCCGGGCGCCTCACGCAGCATCGCCTCGGCGGTGGAGACGGATGTCACCACATGGGTCACATATCCCCCGGCGATGGCCGAGAGCATGGGGCGCACCTTGTCCGGCCCCACCGAGACCAGAAGCCCCATGTCGAGCCCCTGGAGCTTGTCAAGCTCGACCCCGATCATCCGGTCATCCAGCGCGCCGGGCACCGAGCGGCCCTCGGCATCGATGAACCGACCGCACAGCACCCCGGTCGCGCCGTGGCGCACATACCAGTCCAGCTCCTCGTGGCTGGCCACGCCAGAGCTGACGATATGGCTTTCATGATTGGCCGAGCCGGCGGCGAAGATCGCCTTGTTGCAATGCTCCAGAGCATCGAGCTGGGCGGCGATGATCGGCTCGGCGCGCAGCCGGCGGGCAAGATCAGGATCCGAGAGCACCGCAGGGGCGTGCAGGTTGACGAGTTTCGCCCCGAGCTTCATCGCCAGATGGGCCGAGCATATCTCGGCGGTGAAGCCGTAGGGCGTGGCCATCGAGCCCACAAGCTGCGAAACCGAAACATCCTCGGTGCGCGCTGGCTCCATCGCCTCCGCCACCTCGTAGACCGTCCGTCCCCAGGAAACCCCCAGCCTGTCGCCCGGGGCAAGCAGCCTGGGCAGCCATTCGGCGGCGCCGCGCGCCACCCGCATCAGGCTCTCTTCTTCATCCGCCGAAGCGGCATCGGGCACGAGATAGGCGGCCGCAAGCCCGAAGCGTTCGCGCAGCGCCGCGGCAAGGCGGTGGCCGGTAAAGGCGTCGGAATCAAGGCTGATGCGCACCAGCCCGCGCTCCTTGGCCTCCTGCAGGCAATTGACGATCGTCGCGCGGGAAACCCCGAGGCGCTCGGCGATCTCCGATTGCTTCCTGCCCTCGTGATAATACATCCATGCAGCCTCGATGACGATGCTCTCGCCCGAGACCTGCCCGGTAGCGCGCCTGCGTGTCGGTGTCTGCATGGTTTCCCGTCCGCCGCCCATTGATACTTGACACCCTATTTTGACAATTGTCAAACTACGCCCGCCAAACCGCCCCTCTCACCCTCTAGCATGGAAAAATCATGACTGAAAACAGATGGATCGAGTCCGAAGCGGCGGAAATCGCCGCAGCCGCGGGCGAAAGCGAAGCCGACAGGGCCCTGGCCCTTCAGATCCACGCCTCGCGCCTCATCGGCTCGGATCCCGATCTGGTGCTCCACGGCGGGGGCAACACCTCGGTCAAGGTGACGCGCCCGGATCTGTTCGGCATGGAGCGGGAGGTGATGCATGTGAAAGGCTCCGGCCATGATCTTGCCACCATCACCAGGGAAGGCATGCCGGGGCTGTGGCTGGAGCCGGTGCGCGCGCTGCGCCGCCTCGAGCGGCTGGCGGACGAGGACATGGTGAACGCCCTGCGCGGCGCCATGCTGGATGCCTCCGGCCCCTACCCTTCGATCGAAAGCCTGCTGCACGCCTTCCTGCCGCACCGCTTCATCAATCACACCCATGCCACGGCGATGATCGCGCTGGCGGATCTTCCCGAGGCGCGCGCGGTGATCCGCGAGATCTTCGGCGAGCGCATCGGCGTGGTGCCCTTCTTCATGCCGGGCTTCGAACTGGGCCGGGCCGCGGCCGAAATCTTTGACGAAAACCCCGAGGTCGAGGGGCTGATCCTGCTCAAACACGGCCATTTCGCCTTTGGCGAGAGCGCGCGCGAGGCCTACGGGCGGCTGATCGCGCAGACGAATGCCGTCGAGGAATGGTTCGCCGCCAATCGCAGGCCGGCTCCGCGCAGGCCCGCCGCCGCCGAACCCCGCGCGCTCGGCGACGTGCTGCCGGCGCTTCGCGGCGCAGTTGGCGCGATCACCGCCGAACACGAAGGCGATCGCGATGCGCCGATGCCGGTGATCGATCTGCGCCGCAGCGATGAAATCAGTGCCTTCCTCTCGCGCGCCGATCTGGAAGATCTCGCCCGCGCGGGCGTGGCCACGCCAGATCACGTGATCCGCACCAAGAACACCCCCGTGCTGCTGGAACCGGGGGCAGACATCGCCGCCGCGGTGCAGGATTATGCCCGCCGCTACCGCGCCTATTTCGAACGCAATGCGGCGCGCACCCCCGAGGGCAGGCGCCTGCTCAACCCGGCGCCGAACGTGGCCTGGATCCCCGGCCTCGGCATCGCCGGCATCGGGCAGGACGCCCGCGCCGCCGCGGCCGCCGCCGATCTGGCCGGGCAGAACATCCGCGCCATGGCCATGGCACAGGATGCCGGCGGCTACCGGCCGGTGGACGAAGCCCGGCTGTTTGACATGGAATACTGGGCGCTCGAGCAGGCCAAGCTCGGCCGCGCGCGCCCCGAATTCGCCGGCCGGGTGGTGCTGATCACCGGCGGCGCGGGGGCCATCGGGCTCGCCACGGCAGAGGCCTTCGCCGCGCGCGGGGCCAGCGTCTTCCTCGTGGATCTCTCGCAGGAGGCGCTGGACAAGGCGCTTGGCGCACTGGGCCCGCACCACGGCGGCATCGCGCTCGACATCACCACAAACGGCGCGGGCGAACGCGCGGTGGCGGCGGCGGTCGCGCGCTTCGGCGGGCTGGATATCCTGATATCCAACGCCGGTGCGGCCTGGACGGGCGAGATCGCCAATCTCGACGATGCGCTCCTGCGCAGGAGCTTCGAGCTCAATTTCTTCGCCCATCTCGCCTTCGCCCAGGCCAGCGTGGCGGTGCTGCGCGCGCAGGGGCGCGGGGGGCAGCTTCTGTTCAACGTCTCCAAGCAGGCGGTGAATCCCGGCAGGAACTTCGGCGCCTATGGCCTGCCCAAGGCCACGACCTTCTTTCTCGTCAAGCAGCTCGCGCTGGAGCTCGGAGCCGAAGGGATCCGCGCCAACGGCATCAACGCCGACCGCATCCGCTCGGGGCTTCTCGATGACGCATTCATCGCCCAGCGCGCCCGCGCCCGCGGGATCGACGAAGAAACCTACATGGCCGGCAACCTGCTCAAACGCGAGGTGGAAGCCCGCCACGTGGCGGAAGGCTTCGTCGCCCTCGCCCGAGCCGAGCGCACCACGGCGCATGTGCTGACGGTGGACGGAGGCAACATCGAGGCCAGCCTGCGCTAGGGTCCTGAGCCTAGCAACTGTGTTTTCAGACGGCCTGATCAGATCATATCTGGCCTGATTGGCCGCGCCCCGCTGCGGGGTATCGGACCCTTGCTTCCAGATCCATCGGCGGGGGTCTCCCCCCGCATGATCCTTCAGGAAAGCACTGCCCGGTGGCAGGCCGCGCCCCCTGCTTCCAGCGCCTCGCGGATGTCCTGCGGCACGGGGCCGTCGCAGACCAGATTGTCAATCCGCGCCAGGGGGCAGACCTCGAAGGAGGCCAGAGCGCCGAATTTCGAATGATCCGCCAGGATGGTGAGCTTCTCGGACTGCGCGATCATCGCGCGCGCCACCTGCGCCTCCTCGATATTGTAGTCCATCGCTCCGGTGCGGCGGTCCAGCGCGCCGACGGTCAGCACCGCGTGATGGGCCCGGAAGGCACGGATCTGCTCGGCCACCATGGTGCCCACGGTCTGGCTGTTGCCGGCCCGGTATTCGCCGCCCAGCAGGAACACGCGGTGGCCGTTGCCCGCCCTGTCGATCACCCGCGCGATCTCGGTGGAATTGGTGATGATCGTCAGCCCCCCACGTCTGGCGATCTCCTCGGCGAAGAAGAGGGTCGTCGAGCCGGTATCGATGAAGAGCGCCTCGCCCGGGCGGAACAGCGCCGCCGCGGTTTTGGCGATCGCCATCTTTGCCGGGGCGTTCTCGGACAGGCGCTGCTGGAACTCGGGCTCGCCCAGGGCGGTTGGCTTTACCGCGCCCCCGTGCACCTTCTGGATCTTGCCCTGCTGCGCAAGCCGGGTCAGATCCCGGCGGATGGTTTCGCGCGAGGCGCCGAGCCGCTCCGCCAGCATCTCGACGGTGGCCTTTTCTTCCTTCCAGACAATTTCAACCAGCCTGGCCTGCCTGTCACGAATATTCATCGGCCCCCCTTTGTTGACTGTTCGGGCAGTTTTTCTTAACGTTCAGGCAAAATAAGTAACGGATCGGTCAGCATAATGCTACAGCAGGGTGACGGAAAGATACACCCCCGGCGCATCCCGGACGAGGCCGCTCATGACGTCGTCATCATCGGCGGCGGGGTCGTCGGCTGCGCCATGGCGCGCCGCTTCACTCTGGAGGGCGCGCGCGTGGCGCTGCTGGAAAAGGCGCCCGACATCCTGGACGGCGCCTCCAAGGCCAACAGCGCCATCCTGCACACCGGCTTCGATGCCCCCGAGGGCTCGCTGGAGCTTGAGTGCATCCGCGAGGGCTATCAGGAATATCTCGAAATCCGCCGCTCCCTCGGGCTCGTGCATGAATGCGACGGCGCGCTGGTGGTGGCCTGGAACGAGGCCGAGGAAGCCGCGCTCGAAGCGATCCGCGCCAGGGCCCATGCCAATGGCGTCGGGGATGTGGAGATCATCGGCCAGGCCGAACTGCGCCGGCGCGAGCCCAATCTGAGCCACAGGGCGCGCGCGGCAGCCCTGGTGCCGGGCGAGGGCATCGTCGATCCGTGGTCGGCCCCCCATGCCTATCTGGCCCACGGGCTGGCCAACGGCGCGCGGCTCGTGACCTCCTGCGAGGTGACGGGCGGCGCCTTCGACGGCGGCGCCTGGCAGCTCGAAACCACCCGCGGCCCGGTCCGCGCAACCAGCGTGATCAACTGCGCCGGGCTGTATGGCGATCTGGTGGATCGGGCGCTGCTGGGGGAGGCGCGCTTTCAGATCACCCCGCGCAAGGGGCAGTTCGTGGTGTTCGACAAGGCGGCGCGCGATCTCGTCACCTCGATCATCCTGCCGGTGCCGAACGAACGCACCAAGGGCATCGTGGTGTTTCCCACCGTGTTCGGCAATCTCGCCGTCGGCCCCACGGCGGAGGATCAGCAAAGCCGCACCGACGCCTCGACCGATACCGAAACCCTGCGCGCGCTGATCGAGGATGGCATCGCCAAGATCCCGGCGCTGAAGGGCATGCCCGTGACAGCCGTTTACGCCGGCCTGCGCCCGGCCACCGAGGAAAAGGACTACCGGATCGCCACCACCCCCGCGAAGAACTGGATCACCGTCGGCGGCATCCGCTCGACGGGGCTGAGCGCGGCGCTCGGCATCGCGCGCCATGTGTTCGCCCTCTACCGGGAGATGGGGCACAGGCATGATCCCCTGCCCGATCCGGCCGGGGCGCGCGCCAATATGCTGGCCGAAAGCGGCCCGCGCGATTGGAAACAGCCCGGCCATGGCGAGATCGTCTGCCATTGCGAGCTTGTCACCCGGCGCGAGATCGAAGCCGCGCTCAAGGGGCCGCTGGCGGCGCGCTCGCTTGCGGGGCTGAAGCGCAAGACCCGCGCCACCATGGGCCGCTGCCAGGGCTTCTACTGCACCGCGCGGCTGGCCGAGTTGACCGACGGGCATTTCGAGATGCCGCTGGCCGAGGAGATCGGCCATGGCTGACCCCCCCCTCACAGGCGCCCCCCGCATCGACGTTGCGGTGATCGGCGGCGGGCCGGCGGGGCTGGCGGCGGCCACGGCACTGAAAGAAGCCGGGATCGGGCGGGTGGTGGTGCTCGAGCGCGAGCCGCAGGCCGGCGGCATCCCGCGCCACTGCGGCCACCCGCCCTTCGGGATGCGCGAATTCGGGCGCATTCTGCGCGGGCCCGTCTATGCGGCGCGGCTGGTGGCGCGGGCCGAGCGCGCGGGCGTGGAGATCCGCACCCTTGCCACGGTGGCCGGGATCCGCCCGGGCGGGCATCTGCTGGTGGCGCTGCCCGAGGGGCTGATCGATCTGGCGGCGCGGCGCGTGACCTACGCCACCGGGGTGCGCGAGACGCCCCGCGCGGCGCGGCTGATCGGCGGCGCCCGCGTGCAGGGGGTGATGAACACCGGCGCGCTGCAATCCATGGTCTATCTGAAGGGGCGGCGCCCCTTCCGCCGCCCCGTCATCATCGGCAGCGAACTGGTGGCGTTTTCGGCGATCATGACCTGCCGGCACGCGGGCATCCGCCCGGTGGCGATGATCGAGGCCGCGCCCCGGATCACCGCGCGCTGGCCGGCGGCGCTCTATCCGCGCCTTGCCGGGGTGCCCCTGCTGACAGGCACCCGGCTCCTCGAGATCCGGGGCGGGCCCCGCGTCACCGGCGTGAGCGTGGCCGGGCCGGACGGGCAGAAGCGCGAAATCGCCTGCGACGGCGTAGTGCTGAGCGGGCAGTTCACCCCCGAGGCGAGCCTTGCGCGCCTTGGCCATCTCGCGCTCGATCCGGGCACGGGGGGGCCGGTTGTCGATCAATGGGGGCGCTGCTCGGACCCAAGCTACTTTGCCACCGGCAATCTGCTGCGCCCGGTCGAAACCGCCGGCTGGAGCTGGGCCGAGGGGCGGCGATGCGGGCGCTGGGTGGCCGAGGATCTGGCCGGCAGGCTGCCGGCGCCGAGCGGGGCCCTGAAGCTCGAAACCAGCGATCCTCGCCTGAAATACGTGATGCCCCAGCGCATCGCCCTGCCGCGAAGCGGAAGCGGAATGGGCGATCTGCAGCTGCGGGTCACGCGGCCGGTTCGCGGCGAACTGTGCGCGCTCAACGAAAGCGGCATCCTCTGGCGCCGGAAAATCCACGCCCTGCCCGAACGCCGCATGCTTGTTCCGCTTGCGGATCTGGCGCTCCCCGGCGGCGCCGGCACCATCCGATTCGAGATCAGGGAGGAAACGGCCTGACCGAACCACCGCCCGCCGCGGGGGGGATCGTAGATGGTGGAGACGCGGTCGCGTTCCGCTTCGCGGGCGCGGGTGGCGGCGGTTTCGGCGTCAGGCGCCGGCGTGATGTCGGGCTTCTGCGGTTTCGGCTGGGAACGGGTCTCGACCGCAGCGGTTTGCGGCTCGGTCGCGGGCGTTTTCGGCTCGGGCATGGCGGTGTCCTCGGTCGCGACCGGCTCGGTCGGCTGGGTGCTGGTGCGGGTTGCGGCGTCGCTCGCCGGGGTGTCGGTCTTGTCGCTCATCGGGATGGCTCCTGTGGTGGTGGGTTGCACGTCCCGGCGATGGAGGACGCAGTCGTGAAGTTGGGATCGGGCGCGGAACCCCGCGGCGGGATCGGCGCCCACGGGCACGGCGGACACTTCGAACGGCGTCCAGTCGACCGCGCGCCAAAGCTCGCGGCCCGCCTCAGATTTGGTGACCTCGAAGCGATGAACCTGGTAGCCGATGGAGACCGCGCGGATGTGGCCCGCCTGGATATCGCGCCAGATGGGTTCGACATCGGCGCGCTCGCTGATCCTGACCTGCGCAATGCCCCGGCCATTTTCGATACGGGCCGAACCGGGCACGACCGAGCCGATCACCGCATCCAGCGTGTCGATCTCGTGCACCTTCAGGAACGGCGCGCCCGCGTTCAGACGGTCCAGCCGCACATGGGCCGGATCGAGGCTCAGTTCCTCGTCATAGGGCTCGCCAAAGAGGGTCGAGCGGCGCACACGCGCACCGGCCGACCAGATCACCTCGACGGTGCGGGCCTCGGCATCGGCCGTGTTCGGCGCAAGCTCCGCCGACCGGCGCAGGGCCGGGATTTCGATCATCGTGTCCATGTCGCTCAGTCCTGTTGGTCGGTCGGTGTGTCGCTGCCCAAGTCGTTCACCGGGTCACTCGTCTGCGCGCTGCCGGTCTTGGTGACGCGACGCGGATCGCTGTCGAGCACCAGCCCGAGCGCGTCGAGCTTGGCATTTGTCGCGGCAATCTCGGCGAGCACAGCGTCGGGATTACGGCCCTGTTGCGCGATCACCTCGGCCAGCGTCATGGTGCCCGAGCGGATCGACAACAGGTTCGCCATCGCGTCCTTCTGCGGATCGACCGCCTCGAACTTCGGCGGCGACCACTCGACCGGCACCTCCGGCGTGGGGATCCGGCCGGCCGCCCATGCGGCTTCGGTGAACCAGCGCCAGACGGGCGTGCAGAGCATCGGAATGAACAGCTGCCACTGGACGGCGTCGATCATCCGGCGGAATTCCACCAGCCCCGCCCGGATCGAGGAATAGTTGACCTGGCTGAGATCGCCGGTCAGCAACTCGTAGGGCACCCGGAACCCGGCCGAGATCGTGTGCAGGCTGGCCCGCTTGTATTCGCCATAGCCGCCGGTGGCGGCGGGCTGGTTGAAGCGGATGTCCTTGCCGCCACGGGCATAGGCGATCAGCCCCGGTTCGAACTGCTCGACCCGGTTGCCGTCGGCATCGACCACGGTGGGCGCAATTCCCTGCTGGGCTTCGTCATCGCCAAAGACGATGGCCGTCACGCAGGCCTCGGTCTTCTTGCG
>WFVA01000077.1 GCA_015491895.1 Albidovulum sp.
CCCCGTCTTCGCTCTTGGCGATCAACTCGGGAAGGTCAATCATGCTCTTGGTCATCGTGCTCTCCTTCGTCACGTCATCGGTTCTTGCAAACCTCAGACTAGCGAAGAAGCGCGGTGGCCGCCTCATACACCACGGACTGGGACACTATCCGGCCCTGGGCTGGAAAAGCCCCTTGGCTTTCGAAGCTCAGGCCGCATAAATGAGAAACCGGAGCGGCATCAAAACGCGACAGGTCCAGCGCTGAGAATGGACGAGAAGCCCGAAGGGATGGGAGAAGTCATTCAGATCGACGAGGCGCGCATTCGCGATCACCTTGGCGAGATGGTGCGTGGCACGCTCAAAGAGGCGCTGAATGCGATACTGGATGCGGAAGCCGGCCTGCACTCTTGACCTCCTTTCCTTGTGTCACACGGAAAGAAGATTAAGTGAACAAATGAACAGCTTAGATGTCCGGTGAGCCAGAGACCGGATCATCCGGTACTAGCGGAATTGCCTTTATCAGATTCTCTATCGTGGCGAGTGAATATTCACTACCTTTCAGCAATTGACGGTAATCAAGGAGGCTTTCATGTTTTGTGTTGGCGTTTTCGTCTGCGAGCAGTTTCATGTTATCAGTCGCCATTTCTGCAATAAGTTTCCTTGGCCCGGAACTGGCCTCGTGGAGGCGGTTCCACCGGTTCATTTTTAACAGCATGCTCTGAAACGCTGATTGATTTCCAGCTTCATTATATAGGGTTGCGGCAAGATCGAAATTTGAAAGAGATTCTGCGGCCTTTGCCTTCAGCAGGAGAGCATCCCTGCTTCGCGCTTCCGCCAAAAGATCCATAGCTACTTCTGGCAGATCCATGGCAATCGCTGCACGCGCCTTGAGCATTTCTTGCTGGCCCTTGTCATCCTGCACCATTTCAAGAAAATCGCTTCCCAGGTCTGGAAAACCAAACTCGATCAGCCTGGCAGCTGCCGCTTCGAACGCCGCCCCGGCGGCTTCAACTTGCAGCAGATGCTGCTTTGCACCAAAAATGAATATCAGGAACTTCTGACTGGATTCCTCTTTCGTGGCGAAATCGAGCAATCTTTCAAGCAATTCGTCTGCTTCCTTGCGGGATACGGAGGAATGTGACGAATATCTGCGCCACTCCCTCAAAGCAGAAGCAAGCCTCCCGCGCGAAGCCAGGGCTTGAATATTAAGGCCGAGTAATACTTTTCCTGTTTCGGTTGCTCCACGCTCGGAAGCCAAAGCAGCAGACATTTCGATAAGTTCGTCTGATATCATATCGCCATGTTCAAGCTTGGTTTCCATAAGCTTGCGAAGAGCCTCGGCTGACAGCACCTGATTCGATCTGACAATATCTTCAAGTTTCCTTTCGGTTCTTCTTATGGCATCTCTGTCTCGCGGGAAGTCGGCCTCCATCAATACGATCCTGCTGTCTTCCGCATCTGCAACACGCAAGATCGCACTTTTGAGAGCGTGCGCCATTTCCTCATCGCCCGATGCAAGGAAGCGGTTGACGAGTCTCGGGCCAAGATGGCGGCGGGTATGTGCCGGCAATGCAGAGAATGCTCTTTGTATTGCCTGGCGATTCATCTTGAGGCCGCGGGGAAATTCGGGAAGTGAGAGGGCAGCCCATAGTGCCCCCTCTGTTTCGCAGCTAATCTGATTGCTCAATTCGGCTCGCTCGAATGCCCAGCCATCATCCATAATTTCTGCCATTGCCAGGAGGATCTCGGCATGTTCTGGTTTTTGACTGAAGGCCGAAATAACATTTTTGGCTTCGACTCCGAAACCGGCGTATAGATAAGCCATCGCAAGAGTGGACACATCTTCCGGCAAAACCTGATCGAACTCACCCACAAGGTCTGCCCTGGCAAGGATAACGGATTCATAGGGGGCGGAAGGATCCCCCCAAGACGGCAGATCAAAGACGTTTCCGGGCAGGCAGGTCTTTCCGTTTGCGTTGAGCTGGATTTGATGTTCATTCCCAACAGGAGAGGCATCATCGATACTCGACCGGACCCGGACCGGAAGCCTGCGTTCGGCCGTTTCTTCAGAGGGCCTCTCGCTCCCTTCATTTTCCATGTCAGGATTTGCATCAATGTTTGGGGCCCGTTTCTCGCCCGCCTGCTCAGGATAGGGGATCCTCGCATTTGGGGTAAGCAGGCCTTCAGTTGCTGCCTTGGCGATGACGGAAAGAAAATCATTTCCCATTTCCCGGATCTCAGGAGGTTTGAAAGAAGGAAGCAATACTTCAGGGGTTTTTCGCCGTGTCTCCATCAGAAGCGGCAGTGAAACAGTTTCAGCGGATTTTTCATTTGATCGTGCCAAAGGCAATTTTACCGGCTCCGAGGGTCTTTGAGAAATCTCGTGAGGCGCACCGGATGCTGGCAGGATGCCTGAGATACTTCCTTGTGGTTCGAGATTGGCACCAAGGGTGGCAGGAAGATTTATGATCTCGTCTCCGGAGAATGCCTGCTCGAAGGCAGCATTTTCGTCAGGCGGGCCGTCCTTGATATCAACAACGAGCAGCCCGGGGCGGAACTCGAACGCGTCCGCATGGCATTCACAACCCAGTTCGATGACGATGCCAGAATGATTCTGGCCATGGGTTTCGGCGAGATCACGAATTCTTTTTCGTGTGATTTTCTGGAATACCTTGCTGAGATCAAATGTCATATCCGTATTTTGAATGCGTAACTCGTAAGCATCGCCCACACGCCCAAGCTGCCAACCTACAGAATTCGAGAAGGGGAAAACGAGCCTCGAAAAGCCGGCATGATCTCCAGATCTTACAGTTATCGTTTCTGCTCCCACGGGCAGTGGCAACAAGATGATCAGCAGGATGATCGTTCGTACCATCATGCCGCCTCTTGCTTGACGGATTTTAATGCTTCCTCCAGCTCGCCAAAACTGGGTCTGTAATGGCCTGGAGCATTCTGGCGGCCGACTTCAATACAGATATTCGTTGCGTGATTGTGCAGATTTGCGACCAGCACTTCGCGAATGAGCTGATAAAAGTGTGAATCTTCTTCAACGATGTGGCCGATCTTCGCGCCGAGCGGGCCGACAATGCCATATGCGAGAAAAATTCCCAGAAACGTACCGACAAGGGCACCTCCGATCATCTTGCCAAGCACTTCGGGCGGCTGATCGATGGAACCCATCGTTTTCACAACACCAAGAACGGCCGCGACAATGCCCAGGGCCGGAAGGCCATCCGCAACCGCCTGTAATGCATGGCTTGAATGAAGCGCTTGCTCAAGATTGGATTCCATCCGTTTTTCGAGCACCTCTTCAACCTGATGCGGATCGTCGTAGTTCATGGATGCGGAACGAAGCGTATCGCAAATGAGAGCTATCGCCTCCTTGTCTTCAAGAATCCTCGGGTAACGGGTGAAGATGGAAGATTCTTCCGGGGCCTCGATATGCTCTTCAAGGGCTACCGGGTTTTGCCGGGCCATGCGGATCAATTCGAACAGGAGGCAGAGAAGATCACGGTAATCTTCAGGTTTCCATTTTGCCCCCTTGAACGCCTTGCCGAGATCCTTGGCCGTATGTTTTACGGTTGTCATGTCATTGGAGATCATGAAGGCGCCGACAGCGGCCCCGCCAATGGTGGCCATTTCAGCCGGCAAGGCCCCAAGAACGATACCGATATCACCGCCGTGCAGGATATACACGCCGAACACGCAAACAAAGATGAGGATAATGCCGACTATGCTGCCCATGCTGTTTCCTCCATCAGAGAATTGCGCTTACCTGACCGCATCATTCCAGAAGACAATTAACAATCCCTCATTGCCGGTGCTCAATCCGGTGGTACGTTTGCGTTCCTTCCGGCAAGCACGACGCTGATGGTATATGCCTTCTTCGGATCCAGGCTGGCGAGAATTGCTGCGGCGGCATCGGGGCGCATTCTGCTGAGAAACCCTGCGGAAAATTCCGGGTCCATCGCCTCGAAAACGGCTGCCGCGGCTTTGGGTTTCATGTTTTCATACATGGCTGTGAGCCTGTTGATATCTTCTTCTGCGGCGTTGTCGGCCAGGGCGATCGTCTTCTCCAGTTCGGCCTGAGCCTGCTTGAGCGAAGCAATTTCCCGATTCACCCTTTCTTCCACGACCTCCAGCATCTTCAATCTTTCCTCCAGAGCGGCCTCGCGCCGCTCGATCTTGGCCTCACGCTCTCGCAGCACCGCAAGCAGCTCGTCGATACCTTCCGGCATTTCGCACGTTTCCGGCTCGGTCGCGGGAAAAGGCGCGTGATTCTCTGCCAGGCGACCGATGCTCTCGGCAATTGCCGCACCCGTTCCATCGGCAAGGCGCAGGATGCCGGACACCAGAAACAGCGCCGCGATCAAGGTAAGGGCGCCGCGTGATGACCTGCGGCGCGGCCCCTCCCCCCGTTCCTTCCGCGCAATCATTCCGCAGCCTCGGGAACACGATCCCTGTGGCGCAGGAACAGCGTTCCGCTTGCAGGCGATTCTTTCTTCTCGCCGGCCTTGTCCGGGCGATCTTCATGCTTGTGCAGCTCAGCAGGATCGGCATCGGCTGCAGGCCGTGACGCTTTTGCTGCCTCGCCTTTGGCCCTCTGGCCGGCTTCCACGTCCGGCAGGTCATGCATTGCCGCAACCAGAAGCTCGAGCCGTGCCGCAACGGCCTCGGCTCGCCTCGTGAGGCCTTCAAGGGAGCCCGTGGAGCCGATCGCCGCTTCCCGCGCCCGCTCGAGTGTTTTGGTCATGTCGTCCACCTGGGCAGACATGACGGCAACCGCACCCCCGACACCCTTTTCGAGATCGTTGAAGCGCGCGAGCCGCCGGGAAAGCACGAAGCAGTAAAATGTCGCCCCGACAGCGGCGGCAACAAGAAGGATATCAGCGATGAAACTCATTTCATCCTCCTAGTTCAGTACGAATTCGGTGATCAGGAGATCACGCACGTGCTTCTCTCCAACGACCGTTTTTATGCGGCGCAGCATCTGAGCGCGCAGGCGGATCAGTGATTTGGGATCCTCGAGCACCTGCGCATCAACTGCGCGCAGGTAGCTGTTCATCACATCGACGACGCGCGGCATGAGGGCGGTTACATTTGCCTCGTCTCCCTTCTTCACCTCGATCTGGGATTTGAACAGGAGATGCCTGTTGCCTGCCTCCGGTCCAAGCGAGATGATAAGCTGCTCGACGGGCACAAAGGCGATCTCGGGCAAGCTTTCGTTTTCCTCCCGTCCGCCCTCTTCATCTTTCTGTGCCACTTCTTCGTGGTTTGCGAAAAGCAGCCCCGATTGCACCGCAAAAAAGCCGCCGCCGGCACCGGCCAATGCGAGCACAAGGCCGACGACAAGGCCCTTTTTCGATTTCTTCGGGGGTTCTTCTTCAGCGATTTCTTCTTCTGCCATGCCGATACCGATCATTGCTTCTGCGAATCCCTATAACCCCTCAGGCACTAACCGATTGTTAAGCCTGATCGGCGAATGATGCCGGAGCAGACAGAACGTCTGCACAGAATCAGGAGGATGCATTGCAGCAGCTCATTTCGGTGTGGTCGGCCCTGGAGCCCCGCAGGAGAATGATCGCCATCCTTGCAAGCGTGGCCATGTTTGCCGGCGTCATCGGCCTTTCGCGCATGGCAACGGCCCCCAACATGGCTCTGCTCTATTCCGGGCTTGGCAGCAATGTTGCCGGTGAGGTGATCCAGGCGCTGGAGCAGCGCGGGGTTACTTACGAGGTGCGCGGCGGGGCCATATATGTCGAGAAGCGCATGCGCGATGAGCTGCGCATGACCCTTGCAAGCGAGGGCCTCCCCGCCAACAGCACCGCCGGCTATGAACTGCTTGATAATCTTTCCGGTTTCGGCACCACCGCGCAGATGTTTGATGCCGCCTACTGGCGGGCAAAGGAAGGTGAACTGGCCCGCACGATCGTTTCAAGCCCCGAGATCAAGGCCGCGCGGGTCCATATCGCCAGCCCGACGTCTCAACCCTTTCGCCGACAGATCAAGCCAACCGCATCCGTGACCGTCACGACAAGGGGCGGCACGCTTCCCCCGGCACAGGCGAAAGCGCTGAAATATCTCGTTGCATCCGCCGTAGCGGGGCTGGCGCCCGAGGATGTCTCCATTATCGACAGCCAGGGCGGGCTCATTCAGGGCGGCGACGAAGCCCTCCCGGCAAGGCCCGCAGGCGGAGAGCTTGCCGCTGAGATGAAGGCGCGGGTCGAGCGCCTTCTGGAAGCGCATGTGGGCAGGGGCAGTGCTGTCGTGGAAGTGAGCGTCGAAACCATGACGGAGCGGGAATCGATCACGGAGCGCCGGTTTGACCCGGAGGGACGCGTGGCAATCAGCACGGAAACGGAAGAGCGGACCGGCACCAACAAGAACAGCGGAAGCGGCGGGGCCGTTACCGTTGCAAGCAACCTCCCTTCCGGCAATGCGGGGGGCGAGAGCTCAAGCTCAAGCAGCGAAACGTCAGAAACACGGGAAAGGATCAACTACGAGATCTCGGAAACGAGGCGTGAGATCGAACGCCTGCCGGGGGCCATCAAGCGGCTCACCGTTGCGGTGCTTGTGGATGGCATTTCGGAAACGAACAGCGATGGCGAGGAAATCGTCCGCCCCAGAACGGAGGATGAACTGGCCGCACTCAAGGAGCTTGTTGCCTCTGCCGTCGGCCTCCAGGAAGAACGCGGAGATGTCATCACCATAAAATCGATGGCCTTCTCGCCCATCGCAGTTTCCGGAACGCCGGCTTCCGTTTCACTCATCGAGAAGCTGGGCATTGATTTCATGTCATTGATCCGCCTCTTCGTCCTGGCGGCGGTGGTGCTTCTGCTCGGGCTTTTTGTGGTCAGGCCGGTGCTGAAAAGCGCGCAGAGTGCGGCCGCATTGCCGGCGCCCGAGAATGACGATGCCGGGCTCGGGCTTTCAGACGGGAGCACCACGGAAGCAACATCGGATGGATTGCCACCGCTGACGGGCGAGATCTCGGACAGCAACATGCTGCCTGCCAACATGGCCGTTGTTTCGGATTTCGACATGCCCGGAGACGATGCCGGAAATTCGTCTGGAGGGCTCGAGCCTCTAGGCGGATTTGGCAATGCGTCCGATCCGGTAAGCCGACTCAAGCAGATGATCGAGGAGCGGCAGGAGGAAACTGTCGAGATCCTGCGCAGCTGGATGGATGAACCGAAGGAGAGGACTTGATGGCTGCACGGCTGAAACTTGAAGTATTCGATGATCTGCCCCCCCGAAGCGAGGCTCCTCCCCCGGGAAACACCTCCCCACTCCCTCCTGCTTTCGATCTTGCGGAAGAAAAGCTACAATCATACGAGCAGGGCTACAAGGCGGGATGGGATGATGCCACCACCGCCCATGCGGAAGAGCAGGCCCGCATATCAAGCGATTTTGCGCGCAATCTTCAGGAGCTTTCCTTCACCTATCACGAGGCTAGGGGGCAGGTTCTTGCCGCGCTTGAGCCGCTGCTTACAGAAATGGTGGAGAAGGTCTTGCCGAAACTGGCGACCGAAAGCCTCGTGGAAATGGTTGTCGAGGAGGTTCAAGGTGTTGCCCATACTGTTGCCGATGCTCAGGTGGAGCTTGTCATTTCCCCCGAGAACAGAGCGGCGATGGAGCGGCTTCTGGAGGGAGAGCAAAGCCTTCCCGTCAAGCTGATCGAAGAGCCCAGCCTGCCGCCCGGGCAGGTCTTCCTGCGCTTTGAGGAAATAGAGAAACAGATAGATCTGGAGGCCGTTCTGACACGCTGCCAGGAAGCAGTGGATGGCTTCTTCAATCAGACAAACCAGGAGGCAGCAAATGGATGACAACACCGAAATGCCGACCGGAAATGAAGCCTCCGGCCAGGCAGAGACTTCCGAGAATAACCCCTTCACAAAGGTGCCAATAGAAATCACCATCTCCGTTGGCAAGGCACATCCCACCGTAAAGGAACTCCTCAAGCTCGGGCCGGAAGCGGTACTGCCGCTTGACAAAAAAGTGGAAGATCCGGTCGAGCTGTATGTGGGAGATCGCCTGATCGCACGAGGAGAGCTGGAAGAACTGGACGGTGATCAGAAGGGGATGCTGGCCGTCCGGCTGACGGAAGTCGCAGATCTTCAAGACGGAATCTGACAGATGGGCGCTTCAAGCCGCAGGCTGAAACCATTGTCCGGGCTGGTGTTGATGTCTCTCGCCCTGCTGGCTTTTCTTGCCGCGCCTTCAGCGGCTCAGGAGATCACGATAGATCTTGGAGATGACGGATCGCTCGCCGCCAGAAGCATCCAGCTCATCATTCTCGTGGGGGTGCTGAGCATCGTGCCCGGGCTTGTGATCATGATCACCTGCTTTCCCTTCATCGTGACGGTTCTTGCAATTCTCAGACAAGCCATAGGGTTGCAGCAATCACCGCCGAACATGCTGATTGTAAGCCTTGCGCTTTTTCTCACCTATTTCGTGATGGAGCCGATCTTCACAGAAAGCTGGCAACTCGGAATAGAGCCCCTCATGAGCGGCAGTATCGGATATGAAGAGGCCTTTCGCCTGATCATGGACCCGTTTCGCCAATTCATGTCCGGCCGCACGGATCCAGACACCCTGACAGCCCTCGCCACCCTGCGCCCAGATACATCAGACACCGCACCAATCGCCGAACAGCCGCTCTCTCTACTGATCCCTTCCTTCCTGCTTTCGGAAATAGCGCGCGCCTTCGAGATAGGCTTCATGGTTTTTCTGCCTTTTCTGATCATAGATCTTGTTGTCGCTGCGGTGCTGATGTCGATGGGGATGATGATGGTGCCCCCGGCGATAGTCTCTCTGCCCTTCAAGCTTGCATTTTTCGTGATCGCAGATGGCTGGGCGCTCATTACCACAGCACTTGTCCGAAGCTATTTCTGAACAAAAAAATATGGGCTCCCCCGGTAAAAAGATGGCCTTCCCCGATCGCCCCTTATTCATAAACTGCAGAAAGGATCTGGCTACACACACAACTCTTGGATAGCATGAACCAGGAGATCATTGCCAGTTCACAGGCCTCACCAGTGGTTTTCACGGCCACACTGACGAGGAGGCCGACCATGACCACCATAATTCTACCGCTTCTGTCTTGCCTGTCGCCATCGATATTTCCAAACATCGCCACGAGATCCTGATCGGCCAGCAGCTTCTTCGTTGTCGATGCTTATCCCATGGGATGGTCCTTCTTCTCCGTATCGCACGGAAAAGGTCAAGTGAACACATAACCGCATGGTATTCAAAACCTATGAATCCCGCTCTCCGGCCGCCGCTCCCGCCAGGCAATTACCAGCCCGGCGCCGATGATCAGCGCGGCGCCCGCAAGCATTTCCACCGTCGGGGCTTCCGCGAAAACAAAATACCCGATCAGCAGCGCCCAGATCATTGAAACATAGGTGAACGGCGCCAGCATTCCCACATCGCCAAACCGGTAGCTTTCGGTCAGAAACATCTGCCCCGCCCCGCCAAGAAGCCCGGCCAGGATCAGGAAGGCCGCTTCCCACGGCTCGGGCCAGACCCAGCCGAAAGGCAGCGTCATCAGCCCAAGTGTCATCGAGATCATCGAGAACCAGAACACGATCGCCGAGGTTTTCTCCACCCCTGCCATGCGCTTCAGGGCAAGCTGCGCCACTGCGGCCGAGCAAGCCGACGAAAGCACGATCAGCGCGCCAGCAAGCTGCGCCTCGTTCCCTGGCGCCCCCGATAGCCGGGGCCAAAGCATGATCAGCACGCCGAGGAAGCCGGTAATCACCGCCATGAGCCGGATCATGCGAAACCGCTCACCAAGAAAAAGCGCCGCGAAGATCACGATCAGGATCGGCGTGACGAACCTCAGCGCCATCACCTCGGGAAGCGGCAGGTATCTGAGGCCGAGGAAGCTCAGTCCCATCGCCAGCGTGCCGGCAAGGCCCCGGATCGCGTGAAGGCGGAAGTTCCCCGCCCTCAGCCCCTGCGCGAGATCTCCCCGGCTCCAGAGCCAGGCGATAATCACCGGCAGCGCGAATGCCGACCGGAAGAAAACCGCCTCCCCCGCCGGCACCCGTGGCGTAGCCTTGATCAGGCTGTTCATCACCGCAAACAGCCCAACCGCCAGCACGATCATCGCGATCCCTCTCAGCGGTTTCATGGCGAAAGCCGCTCCACCGCCCAGCGCGCCGCATCCGCCACGGCTTCATCCACATCATCCACAAGCTCCCGCGCCACCTCCCGCAAGGCCGGATCCTGCGAATTTCCGATCGCATAGAGCACGTTGCGCACGAAACGATCCCGCCCGATCCGCTTGATCGGACTGCCCGAAAACAGCGCCCGAAACGCCGCATCGTCAAGCCGCGCCAGATCTCCGAGCCTCGGCGCCAGAAGCTCGGGCCGTGCCTTGTAGCGGATTTCCCGCGCCTCGCAGGCAAACTTGTTCCATGGGCAAACGGCAAGGCAATCGTCACATCCGTAGATCCGGTTGCCGAGCAGCGGGCGCAGGGCCTCATCCACCGGCCCCTTGTGCTCGATCGTGAGATAGGAAATGCAGCGCCGCGCATCGAGCCGATAAGGCGCAGGAAAGGCACTCGTGGGGCAAATGTCAAGGCAGGCCCGGCAGGATCCGCAGTGATCGCGCCCGGGCCTGTCCGGCGGCAATTCCACGGTGGTGAATATCGCGCCGAGGAAAAACCAGCTCCCAAGCTCGCGGCTCACCAGATTGGTGTGCTTGCCCTGCCAGCCAAGCCCGGCCGCCGCGCCGAGGGGTTTCTCCATCACCGGCGCCGTATCCACGAAAACCTTGATCTCCGCCCCCTCCACCTGCTCCAGCAGCCAGCGGCCCACGCGCTTCAGCCGCTTCTTCACGATGTCATGGTAATCCCGGTTCTGGGCATAGACGCTGATGGCCCCCCGTTCCTTCATCTCCAGAATTTCCTGGGGATCATGCTCCGGCGTGTAACATTCCGCCAGCATCACCACCGATTTCGCCTCGGGCCACAGCGCCGCCGGATTGCCCCGCCAATGCATCCGCTCCGCCATCCACCCCATCTGCCCGTGCCGCCCTTCGGCCACATATTGCGCCAGGCGCCCGGCAATCTCTGGCACGCTGTCAGGCCGGCATACCCCGACAGCCGAAAAACCCTCCTCAAGGGCCTTCGCCGCGAGTCGTTCTTTCAGGTCTTCCGGCAACAGGCAGCCCCTTCATCTTGGCCGAAATACTCTCGGGGTGAATTGCGCGCAGCGCAAGAGGGGCGCAAAGCCCCTGCCCGGCCGCATATCCCTAGAAATCGAGATCCGCATAATGGCGCGGCGGCGGAAAGCCGGAAACATGATCCGCAAGGATCGAGCGGAAGGCCGGTCGCGATTTGATCTTCGCATACCAGTCCTTCACATTCGCATTTCGGCTCCAGTCCACATCCGAAATATAATCAAGCGCCGAGATATGCGCCGCCGCCGCGAAATCCGCGAGCGTCATCACGTCTCCCGCCAGCCAGCGGCGGTGATCCAGAAGCCAGCCCATGTAATCGAGGTGGAACTTGATCCGCTGCGCTCCCGTCTTGATATTGCGGCTGTCGGGGTAACCTTCCCCCGCAAGCTTCTTGTTCACACGCTCGTAGAGAAGGTTAGCCGTCACCTCATGGTGGAACTTGTCGTCAAACCAATTGACAAGCCGACGCACCTCGTAACGCGCCTTCGCTCCCTTCGGCATCAGGGCCGGTTCGGGCCGGGTTTCCTCGACATATTCACAGATCGGGGTAGATTCGGCCATGGTAAGGCCATCGAGCTTCAGCACCGGCACCTTGCCGGCAGGGTTGCGGCGCAGGAAATCCGAATCCTGCTCCCAGTAGCGCTCCTCGATCAGCTCGACCTCGATCTTCTTCTCCGCCAGAACGAGCCGGACCTTGCGGCAGAAGGGCGAAAGGGGAAGGTGATAGAGTTTTGCCATATGTGCCATCCGATCTGTGCTCGGCCCTGATTGCGCCGAAACCAGCCTGAAATCAATCCTCGAAACACGCCGCGCGCCCATCCGCGCGGATGGTTGCCGCCCCTTCCATTATCCGCGCGGCTCTCTTCCTGAGCGCCGCCGATGGCTTGCGCGCGCTCCGCCGCTTGGGATTGGGCAGCACCGCCGCAAGCCGCGCTGCCTGGCGTGGCGTGAGCTTGTCGGGCATCACGCCGAAGGCCTCTTTGGCGGCCGCCTTGATCCCGAAGACCCCCTCGCCGAATTCGGCAACATTGAGATACACCTCCAATATCCGCCGCTTGCCCCAGATGGCCTCGACCATCGGGGTTATCACCGCCTCCAGTGCCTTGCGCGGCCAGCTGCGCCCCTGCCAGAGATAGACATTCTTCACCACCTGCTGGCTGATTGTCGAGGCGCCGCGCCGCCCGCCCGCTTCCAGCGCCCGGCGTATCTCGGTCATGTCAAAGCCCCAGTGACGGCAGAAATTCGCGTCCTCCGCGGCAACAACGCTTCTCAGCATCACCGGCGCGATTTCCTCGATCGGCACCCATTCCCGCTCCACCCCGCCAAGGCGGCGGCTTTCGGAATAGATGTAATATGTCGTCGGCGGATTGATGAAGCGATAGAGTAATACGATCAGAAACAGAAATGCGAGGAAGGCAAACACCGCGCGCCAGCCCCATCGCCACAGCCGCCGCAATATGCCGGGGCGTGGCGCAAGAGCCGCACGGGCGCGATCGGATTCGTTGCTCTGGGCCTTTCCCTTTGCCGGCCTTTTCTTCGCCGCAGTCTTTCTTTTCGCTCGTTTTGCCACGGGCGAGCATAGCCACAGGAAAACCCGTGCGGTCAACCCCTGCCGATACGTGCCGGGGCGAAAACGATGTGCCTGACACCCGGCTTACCCCCCGCAATCAATGCGTGCCCGCACATAGGCGGCATCCCCTTTCACGCTGTTCGCCTTCACCCGGCAGCCGCTGGCGATCTCGATCGCCGCCGCCGCTTTCGGGAAGATCTCGCCGATCTTCGGCACCATCTCCCGGCTGGTGCGGATTGCCTCGGCCTTCTCGCCCTTGATACGCACCGCGAAAGTGCTGCCGGCAACGGTAATCACCTTCGGCTTGATCCCCATGAACTCCGGGTGCGGGCTGTCGCATCCCGCAAGCAGGAGAGCCAGCGTGAACATTACGTTTCGCATTATCGCTCCTTTCGCCCCCAGCCTGCCGGGCCATGGTTAAGAAATCCTTACCAGCGCTCTTGCATCCCCGCCGGGCCTTCCTCACAATCTCCTTGTAGAACAGGAGACCAGACCCCGATGACCGCATCACAGGACGACAACGCCCGCCACGCCATGAAGATGGCCAAGAAAAAGGCCGCGCGCGAAAAGATCATGGCCACGAAAACCGATGAAAAGGGCCTGATCATCATCCACACCGGCAAGGGCAAGGGCAAATCCACCGCCGCCTTTGGCATGATCTTCCGCCATATCGCGCACGGGCTCCCCTCGGCGGTAGTGCAGTTCATCAAGGGCGGCATGTCCACCGGCGAGCGCGATCTGATCCTCTCGCGCTTCTCCGACCTGTGCGAATTTCACACCATGGGCGAAGGCTTCACCTGGGAAACCCAGGACAAGGCCCGCGATATCGAGATGGCGCGGGCCGCATGGGAAAAGGCGAAGGAGCTGATCCGCGACGAGAAGAACCGCTTGGTCCTGCTGGACGAGATCAACATCGCCCTGCGCTATGATTACATCGATGTGAACGAGGTGATCGATTTTCTCCAAGACGAAAAGCCGGAGATGACGCATGTTGTGCTGACAGGGCGCAATGCCAGGCCCGAACTGATCGAGATCGCCGATCTGGTAACGGAAATGGAGCTTGTGAAGCACCCGTTCCGCTCCGGCATCAAGGCCCAGATCGGGGTGGAATACTGAAGCGCCTCAGCCGCCCCTCTCCCCCATAGCCCGGGCCTCGCTCAGCGTCATCCCGGTGGCCAGCGCCTCCGCATCAAGGCGAAGCTCGATCACCGCGGCGCGGCCGGATTCGCGGGCACGGGTAAAGGCAGGCGCGAAATCCTCGGTGCACTCCACCAGTTCGCCATGCCCGCCATAGGCCCGCGCAAGGGCCACGTAATCGGGATTGGCCAGATCAGTGCCCGAAACGCGGCCCGGATAGCGCTTTTCCTGGTGCATGCGGATGGTGCCGTAGCGGCCGTTGTTGGCCACGATCACGATCGGCTTCGCCCCGTGCTGGACGGCGGTTGAAAGCTCGTTCAGCGTCATCTGGAAATCGCCATCGCCCGCCATGCAGACAACCACGCGATCGGGGTGCTGTAGGCTTGCGGCAATGGCGGCGGGAAAGCCGTAGCCCATGCTGCCGGAGGTGGGCGCAAGCTGCGTGCCGTAGCGCTTGAACACGAAATAGCGGTGCAGCCAGGCACCGTAATTGCCCGCGCCATTGGTGATGATCGCGTCCTCCGGCAGGTTGTCGGAAAGCCAGCACACTACCTGCTCGAGCTTCACCGCGCCGGGGCTTTCCTGCGGCCTGATCCAGGCCTCGTAATCCGCCCGCGCGGCAAGGCGCCATTCGTTCCACGGGCTTACCACCGGGGGTGTCTCGCAAAGGGCTGCCAAAGCACTTTCCGGCGTGGCGACGGCCACGAGATCGGGGCGGTAAACGCTGCCGGGCTCGTTCGGATCGGGATGGATATGGATGATCGCCGCATGGGGCGCGGCGGGATTGACAAGCTCATAGCCGGCCGTGGCGATATCGCCGAGCCGCGCGCCGATCACCAGCAGGCAATCGGCCCTGCGCAGCCGCTCGGCCAGCGCCGGGTTCATGCCAACGTTGAGATCGCCCACATAGGAAAGGCTGCGGTTATCCATGTAATCCTGCCGGCGGAAATCCACTGCTACCGGCAGATCGTTCATCTCGGCAAAGCGGCGCAGATCCTCCGCCGCCCGGGCCGACCACCGCCCCCCTGCGATCACCAGCGGCCGCTCGGCCGAAGCAAGGCGGGCCATGATATCACCGGCCCTTGCGCGGCAAAGCACGGCTTCTGCCGGATTGGCGGGGCCGAGATCGGGCACGTCCGCCTCGCTCGAGAGCATGTCTTCCGGCAATGCCAGCACCACCGGGCCGGGCCGCCCCGCCTGCGCCACATGAAAGGCGCGGCTGATGTATTCGGGCAGGCGGGCGGTATCCTCCACCTCCGCCACCCATTTCGCCAGCGGGCCGAAGAAGGCGCGGTAATCCACCTCCTGAAAGGCGCCGCGATCGCGATGCCCGCGTGCAATCTGGCCCACGAACATCACCATCGCCGTGCCGTCCTGCATCGCCACATGGATACCGGAGGAGGCATTGGTGGCGCCCGGGCCGCGGGTGACGAAGCACACCCCTGGCACAGGGCCCAGCTTGCCCATCGTCTCGGCCATCATCGCCGCTCCGCCTTCATGGCGGCAGACGACATTCTCTATTCCGCTGGAATAGAGACCATCAAGCGCCGCCAGAAAGCTCTCCCCCGGAACCGAAAACACCCGCCGCACGCCCTGACGCTTCAATTGATCCACAAGGATCCTGCCGCCATGCCGCCTTGCCATCATCCATCCCTTCCCATTTGCAGAAACGCACATCCACCCGCGCATCGGCGTGGGTTGCCTTCCTGTTCAGCATTATCCACCCTTGCCACAACATGGAAGGAGCATCCTGATGTCACGCTATTCATTATTGGGAATCGCCGGCGCGCTGCGCCAGGGCTCGTATAACCGCAAGCTTATGCGCGAGGCGGCGCGGCTGTTCGATCCGGCCGAATTCACCGAGGCCGATATCGCCCTGCCGCTCTATGATGGGGATGTGGAAGCAAACGAGGGCATTCCCCCCGAAGTGCAGCGCCTGGCCGATCAGATCGCGGCGGCCGATGCGGTGGTGATCTCCACGCCGGAATACAACGGCGCGCTTTCGGGCGTGCTGAAGAACGCGCTCGCTTGGGTGAGCCGCACGAAGGAGAACCCGTGGCTCGACAAGCCCGTTGCCATCATGTCAGCCGCAGCCGGGCGGGCGGGCGGCACCAAATCGCAGGCGTCATTACGGCTCTGTCTCACCCCGTTTCGCGCCTGGCTGCTGACGGGGCCCGAGGTGGCCGTAGCCGGCGCGGCAGATCAGTTCGATGAAAACGGGCGGCTTGCGGAAAGCTACCAGCGCCCCCTTTCCGAGCTGATGGACGGCCTGCGCCGCGCGGCTTCATATCGCACCGGCGCTTGAGATCTCGATCAGATTGCCATCGGGATCGCGGATATAGAGCGAAAGGATCGGCCCCGCCGCGCCGCTGCGCGCTACCGGGCCTTCCTCGATCTCGATTTCCAACGAGGCCAGATGCTTCTCCCATGTGTGAATGGGGATTTCCGTCAGAAAACACAGATCGGCGGAGCCGGGCGTCGGGTGCAGCGCATGGGGCGAAAAGGGGGTTCCCGCCTCATGCAGATTGATCTTCTGCGGCCCGAAGAACAGCGCCCAGCGGGTGCTGCCATCGGAAACGGCGAATTCGCGCGCTTCCATGCCAAGCACGGCTTCGTAGAACTCGCAGGTGGCGGCGATATCGGCCACCGTCAGAACCAGGTGATCGAGGGCGGTAACGATCGGGCGCATCGGATTTCCATTCTGGCGGAATCGGGGTTACACTCGCAGAATGCACCCAAGCCTCGGCAAAACGCAAACCCTGAAAGACGACATGGACCCGGCCCGCGCCGAGGCCCTGCAGGTGGTGCTTGGCATCGATGGCCCGCCGCTGGCCCACGATGCCTTCCTGCCGCCCTTCTTCCACCATGCCTATTTCTGGCATGTCCTGCCCGAAGATCGGCTCGGCCGCGATGGCCACCCGCGCCTCGGTGGCCTCATCCCCGATCTCGGCCTGCCCCGGCGCATGTGGGCCGGCGGACGGCTCCGCTTTCTCGCCCCGATCAGGACATGCACCCCGGCGGCGAAGATCACCACGATCACCCGAATCGAGCAGAAACAGGGCCGCACTGGGCCGCTCGCCTTCATCACGCTCAACCATGAAATCCGGCAATCTGCCCGTGCCTGCGTGATCGAGGAGCAGGATCTCGTCTATCGCGCCGATCCCGGACCCGGCGCAGCTGCGCCAACGCCGCCCGAAGCCCCGAATGATGAGGAGGAGGCGCACCAGATCAGCTTCTCGCCCGTCACCCTCTTCCGCTACTCGGCGCTCACGATGAACGGCCACCGGATCCACTACGATCTTGACTATTGCCGCAATGACGAAGGCTACCCCGGCCTTGTCGTACATGGCCCCCTCTTGGCCCAACACCTGATCACAATGGCCACGCGCGCGCTCGGGCCGCTCACGCAATTCTCCTTCCGCGCCACGGCACCGCTCTTTCAGGGCGAAACCGCGAGCTTCTGCCGCAGAGGTGATCGGCTCTGGGTCCGGGGGCCGGACGGGCGTTTGTGCATGGAGGCAACGGCCACCGGCAGCGGGTGATTTGTTCCCCGCATTGCCACATCAACAAGCCGGGCCGGCCTTCGCCAATGCCGCTTCCAGCCGGAATTCGCCGGGGATCCCGTCTCGCCCCTCAAGCACCAGATCGGCCATTGTTTCCGCAAGCTTCGGCGCCATGCCGAAACCGATCTTGAAGCCGCCATTCATCACGAAATGCCCCGCGCGCCCCGGCCAGGGGCCCAGAAGCGGCGCCCGGCTCGCCGCCCGGGGGCGCACGCCAGCGCAACGCTTGATCACCTGCGCGCCGCGCAAGGCGGGAACGGCCTCGCCCGCGCGCCGGATCAGCTCCTCAAGGCGTTCGTCGCAGCTTTCCGGCTCGTCAAACACCCGCTCGCTGGTAGATCCCACCGCAACCGACCCATCCGCATGGGGCACGATATGCAGCCCGTCAACGAATATTTGAGGGTTGTCGCCGGGCACGCTTTCGGGGCGCAAGAGCGCCGCCTGGCCTTTCACGCCATCGCCGATCCGCCGCCCCAGATCATCGGAGAGCGCCGCCAGCCCCTCATGCCCGGTGGCCCAGACAACCACGCCCGCATCCTGCGGCGGCTTCCCGCCCTCCTCGATCTCGCCGCCCAGCGCCTCAACCGCGCCGGCAAGCGCGGCGAGCGCGGCGAGCGGGCGCAAGCGGGCGCTCAGCGTATCATGTATGAGCCAGCCGGTGGCGCTCTCGGGTGCCCAGCCACCAAGGGCTTCGCGCCGCACCACCCGCCACGCGGCCTCGCCGCGCCAAAGCTCTTCGGCCCCTTCGGCGCGTTCGCGGGCAAGATCAAGCCCGCGCGCATCATTGATCGGCTGAAGCCTCCCCGTCCGGCCATAGCCGGTAGAGAGCCCAGATACCGCCTCGGCGCGGCGCCAGAAATCTCCCGCCATCAGCAGGCTTTCAAGCTGGAACTGTTTTTTCTCGTTCCAGCGTTCTGGCACATGCGGCGCCAGCGCGCCCAGCACCCCGCCGCTGCTGCCTGCGCCGATCCGGCGCTTTTCGATCAGCCGCACCCGCGCGCCGCGCTCAAGGCAGGTGAAGGCCAGCGCAAGCCCGAAAGTGCCTCCGCCCATCACCGTGATTTCCGCCATTGCCAAATCCTTCCGGCTCTCCCATCCTCTGCCAGCAGATAAAGGAAAGAGGGATGGGCGGCCAGAGGGCGGAACTCGAATGGAAGGCGGGCGGCGTGCCGGTTTCGCGCCGCTTCGACGATCCCTATTTCTCGCTCGAAGACGGGCTTGCCGAAACCCGGCATGTATTTCTCGCCGGCAACGATCTGCCGGCCCGCTTCCGCCCCGGCTTTCACATCGCCGAGCTTGGCTTCGGCACCGGGCTCAATCTGTTTGCGGCCCTGATGGCGTGGCGGGAGGCCGGCATCAGCGGCCCCTTGCACTTCACGAGCTTCGAGGCCTATCCGATGGATGCCGGAGAGATGAAATTGGCGCTGAAGCCCTTCCCCGAGATCCTCGCCATTGCCGGCCCCTTTCTCGATGATTGGCACCCGGATCAGAGACTGTTTCGCCATGAAAGCGAGTATCTCGTGGCCGAGATCGTCTTCGGAGATGCCCGCAAGACCCTGCCCGAATGGCAGGGCATGGCGGATGCCTGGTTTCTTGACGGCTTCGCCCCATCGCGCAACCCCGAGCTTTGGGAAGCCCCGCTCATGGCCGCAGTGGGCGCCCACACGCGCCCGGGCGGCACCGCTGCCACATATTCTGCCGCTGGGGCTGTCCGCAGAGCGCTCGAAAGCGCCGGGTTCATCGTTGAGAGGGCGCCCGGCTTCGGCCGCAAGCGCCACATGACGCGCGCAAGAAAGCCGGGGCCATGAAAGCCCACGACACCCGCCTCGGCATCGCCCTGATGGTGCTGACAACAGCCATCTTCGCGCTGCAGGATGCCCTGTCGCGCCATCTTTCGGCCGAATACAACGTCTTGATGGTCGTCATGCTGCGCTATTGGTTTTTTGCCGGATTCGTGCTGCTTCTCGCGATGCGGCGGGGCGGCATCGCACAGGTGGCGCGCACACATCACCCGGTGCTTCAGATCATGCGCGGCGTGCTGCTGGTTGCGGAAATATGCGTCACCGTCACGGGCTTCGTGGTGCTCGGGCTTGTCGAGACCCATGCGGTTTTCGCGGTCTATCCGCTCCTCATTCTCGCCATGGCCGGCCCCCTGCTCGGCGAGAGGCTTTCTCTGCGCTCCTGGCTCGCCGTGCTTGTGGGAATCGCTGGCGTTTTCGTGATCCTGCGCCCGGGATACGGGGCATTCTCGCCTCTCTCGCTCATCCCTCTTGCCGCTGCGCTGATGTTTGCAATCTACGGCATCCTGACGCGATACGTTTCCCGCCATGACAGCGCCCTGACCAGCCTTTTCTGGACAGGCCTCGCGGGCGCATTCGCAATGACAATTGCCGGCCTGTGGTTCTGGCAGGGATTGCGCCCGGTTGACTGGGGGTGGATGGGGCTTCTCTCCGTCTCCGGCGTTCTGGGGCATTGGCTGCTTATCAGGGTTTACGATCTGGCTGAAGCAAGCACCGTGCAGCCTTACGCCAATCTCCAGCTCGTTTTTGCGTCCGCGTTGGGCGTGGCGCTCTTCGGCGACCGCATTTCACTTCATGTGGCGATTGGCGCGGCGGTTGTCGTGCTTGCGGGGATCCTCGCATATGGGGATCTGAGCCGGAACAGGGCCTGAAAGGCCAAGGTCGCGCGCGCTCACTGCATGTCCCGCACGAGCTTCACCGGCCTTCCCGCAAGCCGCGCCCGATAGACAGGCAGGGATTCGGCCACTCGCATCACGTAATTGCGGGTTTCGCGGAAGGGAATGTGCTCTATCCAGTCCACCCATCCGATGGCGTCCGTTCTGGGATCTCCGAATGCCTGGATCCACTTCTTAACCCTGCCCGGCCCCGCATTGTACGCCCCTGCGATCAATATCGGATTTGGCCCGAACTCCTCTTCCATACGCGCAAGATAGGCCGCGCCAATGCGCACATTGTATCGCCAGTCCTCGAAGAGGCGGCTCTTCGAATATTCCAGCCCCAGCGCCTCGCTCATCGCTTTTGCGGTGCGCGGCATCACCTGCATGAGGCCGACAGCCCCTGCCGGGCTGTAGGCCCTTGTGAAAAACTCGCTTTCACGCCGGGCAATGGCCAGGGCCAGATCCGGGGGGGCGGGCAGCTCCTCCTCGGCCAGAGGATGGAGCGGGAAATATGCGCGGGGCAATATGATCCCCCGCCTGGCCGCATGTTTGGCGATCATCAGGGCGGAGTGGGGGTCGCTGTTGGCAAGCGCCAGATCCGCCAGAAGCTCCAGATCATCCGGCCCGAGGCTTTCGGCCAGATGCACCATGAAGCGGGTTGCGAGGCGCTGTTGCCCCGCATCACGCAGCATCAGAGCCGCACCAAGAACGCGATCGGCCAGAAAGCCGGCCCTTTTCCAATCGCGCGCCGGCCCCTTCCCGGCAAGCTCCGGGTTCATGGGCGCGCCGATTTTCGCGGCTGCCAACTGGCCGTAGAAGCTTGTCTGATGGCGCGCGGCCTCGCCATAGGCGGCCCGGGCCTCATCGCTGCGCCCGAGCGCCTCGAGAGCACGGCCGCGCCAGTAGCCGGCACGGCCGAGGCTGATCGGCGTCTTTACCGCAAGCGCAAAGCTGTCGAAATGACGAAGGGCGCGTTTCGGCTCATCAAGATACTTGAGCGCGAGATACCCCGAAAGCCACTCGAGATCGGCAAAGTTGGAGCCGCTTTCAAGGTGATGCGCGCTGGCAATGCGATATGCTTCCTTCGCTTTCCCGGCACGCATCCATGCCCGCGCGATCTGGCGCCGCCCATTGGCCCAGCGCTCCGGCTGCCCAAGCGCTTCGCCACTCTCGCTGCGCTCGAGGATGAGCGCCGCCGCATCTTCAAGCCGCCCCTTTCGCAAGCGCCAAAGGAATCTCTCATAGGCAAGCCCGGGATCAGCCGAGAGGCTTTCCGGGATCGCTCCTATAAGATCATCCACCCCCTTCAGATTTTGCCGAAGCGCAATCCGGGCCTCTGCCAATGCGGCCCTGTTCTTGCCCAGAAGCGGCATCATCATCCGCGCTTCACCGGCAAGGCCGCGCCACAGGAGCATGTCCAGCCGCTCGGCATGATGGGGCTTCAGAAGCTCCCCCCAGCGGGCAAGCATTTCATCCTGTTCCGTCCTGCTCAGGGAAAGGCGGCGCCAGGCACGGGTGATTTCCCGGGCGGCCTCTTCCTCTTTTCCGCTGGCCTCAAGCGCTTGCGCCAAGGCGATGGCGCCGCGCCCCGTCTGCGCATGTTCGCCGGCGAAATAGGTTGTCACCTCTCCCGGCTCAGCGTTTTCGGGGATCGAGGCCTCTCCCCTTTTCTTCAAGAGAGGGAGGCCGGGCCAATCAGCATTGCGGCGCAGAAAATCACGGTAATCTTCCCACCCGCCCCTGCCGGCCCGGAGGCGGTGCCACTCCATTATATCCGCGGCGATCGCACCTGCGGCGCGGGCTTTTGCACGGGCCTCCTCCCAATCTCCTTCATCACGGGCCTTGTAAGCTTCGGCAAGCAAGGCGGCCTGCTGCACCGGATTCGCACCGACAGGGACCGCGAAAGCCAGAGCCAAGGCCATGGATTTCAATATGAACCGCTTCACCTTGTTCATCCCATTCTGCCCGGATATCGCGCATAGCTAAGCATCTCTTGCCACCACATCAATTCACATTCTTGGCAAGGCGCCTGCTTGCGGCTAGTTTCCGCCTCGCATAAACGGGCCCCAAAAGCCATGAAAAGGAGATGCGTCATGTTCAAAGGGTCTTTCCCCGCACTTGTCACGCCATTCGCAGATGGCGCGCTGGACATCGATGCGCTCAAACGGCTTGTTGAATGGCAGATCGCGGAGGGCAGCCACGGCCTCGTGCCCGTCGGCACCACCGGCGAGAGCCCGACGCTCAGCCATGAAGAGCACGAGCAGGTGATCGAGGAGGTGGTGAAGGCCGCCGCGGGCCGGGTCTCTGTGATCGCCGGTGCGGGCAGCAACAATACCGTGGAAGCGATGCGCTTCATGCGCCATGCCGAAGCCGTCGGCGCCGATGCGGCCCTGGTGGTGACACCCTATTACAACAAGCCCACGCAGGCCGGCCTGATCGCCCATTTCAAGGCGCTCCACGATTGCTGCACCCTGCCGATCATCATCTACAACATCCCCGGCCGCTCGGTGGTGGACATGACGCCCGAAACAATGGGCGAGCTGGCGAAGCTGCCGCGCATCATCGGCGTGAAGGACGCAACCGGAGATCTTGCCCGCGTCTCGGCCCAGCGCATCACCTGCGGCGCGGATTTCCTCCAGCTTTCGGGCGAGGACGCGACCGCGCATGGCTTCAACGCCCAGGGCGGCAGGGGCTGCATATCCGTTACCGCCAACGTGGCGCCCGCACTTTGCGCCAAGATGCAGGAAGCCACGCTTGCGGGCGATTTCGGACGCGCGCTCGAAATCCAGGATCGCCTCATGCCGCTGCATCAGGCGATCTTCCTTGAGCCCGGCACCTGTGGCGCGAAATACGCGCTCTCGCTTCTCGGGAAATGCAGCGAGGAGGTGCGCCTGCCGCTCGTGGGGCTGACCGATACGACCAAGGCGCGGATCAGGGATGCCATGCGCCATGCCGGGCTCATCGGCTAGGCCATGGCAAAGAAGAAAACCCCCGAGGAGAAGAACTACAAGATCGTCGCCGAAAACCGGCGCGCGCGCTACGATTACGCGATCGAGGACGATATCGAGGTGGGCATCGCGCTTCAGGGCAGCGAGGTGAAATCGCTGCGCAACGGCAAGGCCAATATCGCCGAGAGCTATGCGAGCGTGGAGGATGGCGAATTGTGGCTGATCAACAGCTATATCGCGCCTTATGAGCCGGCCCGCCAGTGGGGCCATGAAGAGCGCCGCCGCCGCAAGCTGCTTGCACACAAGCGCGAGATCGCGAAGCTCTGGAATGCAACAAGGCGCGAGGGCATGACCCTGGTGCCGCTTGTCATGTATTTCAATCACAAGGGGCTGGTGAAGCTGAAGATCGGCATCGCCAAGGGCAAGAAGAAGGTGGACAAACGCGCCACGGAAGCCAAGCGCGACTGGCAGCGCCAGAAAGCCCGGCTGCTGCGGCATAACGAGTGATCACCTGCATCCGTAACGTGCCGTCAGGATGCGATGCCGGGCGGATGCGGTTTCACGGCCTCTCTTCCCTTGCCAGCGATCCCGGTCGGGGCTAGGCATTCGTGACGAAGAGAGTTGCGACCAGAGGGCAAACATGGCCGAGAGCGATCCCACAACCCTTGTCAGCACCGAATGGCTGGCCGATCATCTGAAAAGCCCGGACCTGCGCATTCTGGATGCCTCCTGGTATCTGCCCGAAGAGGCGCGCGATCCGAAGGCCGAATACGAAGCCGCGCATATCCCCGGCGCACGCTTCTTCGATATAGATGAAATCGCCGATCTTCGCTCGGAACTGCCGCACATGGCGCCGCCGGTGGAAAAGTTCATGTCGCGGATGCGGGCGATGGGTGTGGGCGATGGACATCAGGTGGTTGTCTATGACGGCGCCGGGCTTCTGAGCGCGGCGCGCGTGTGGTGGCTGTTTCGCCTCATGGGGCACAAGGATGTGGCGGTGCTGGATGGCGGCTTTCCCAAGTGGCTGGCCGAGGGCCGCCCGGTGGAGGATATGCCGCCAGTAATCCATGACCGCCACATGACGGTGCGCCGCCAGGCCCAGATGATAAAGGACGTGACCCAGGTGGCCGCAGCCGCCAAACTCGGCGATCACGAGATCGTTGACGCCCGCTCCCCCGGCCGTTTCCGCGGCGAGGAGCCCGAGCCGCGGGAGGGCCTGCGCGCCGGCCATATTCCCGGCTCGAAGAACGTCCATTACCGCGATCTGCTGAACGAGGACGGCACGATGAAGCCTGTGCCCGAACTGCGCGCCATTTTCGAGCGCGCCGGCGTGGATCTCACCAGGCCCGTGATCACCACCTGCGGATCGGGGGTGACGGCCTGCATCCTCGCTCTCGCGCTGGAGCGGATGGGCCATCGCAACCATTCGGTTTACGATGGCTCCTGGGCCGAGTGGGGCATGTATAATGATCTGAAAGTCGCAACCGGAGACGCATGATATGCTCGAAAACCTCACCCCCCAGCCGCCCGACAAGATCCTCCAGCTCATGCAGGCGTTTCGCGAGGATCCGCGCGAGAACAAGATCGATCTGGGCGTTGGCGTCTATCGCAATGCCGAGGGGGTGACCCCGGTGATGCGCGCCGTGAAGGAAGCCGAAAGACGGGTCTGGGAAAGCCAGGAAACCAAGGCCTATACCGGGCTTGCCGGTGATCCTGCCTATGGCGAGGCGCTTTCGAAGCTGGTGCTCGGCCCCGCGCGCGATGAAGCCCGCCTCGCCGCCGCCGCCACGCCCGGGGGCACGGGGGCGATCCGTCAGGCATTCGAACTGATCCGCAGCCTGAGCCCCGATGCCACCGTCTGGCTTTCCGCGCCCACCTGGCCCAATCACCCTTCGATCCTGCGCCATCTCGGCATGAAGATGGCCCAGTATCGCTACTTCGATGAAGCCAGCCGCGATGTGGACTTCGCCGGCATGACGGAGGATCTTTCCCGCGTGAAGGCGGGCGACGTCGTGCTGCTGCATGGCTGCTGCCACAATCCGACGGGCGCCAACCTCACCGCCGATCAATGGAAGGAAATCATCGCGCTGATGATGGAGCGCGGCGCGGTGCCGATGATCGACATCGCCTATCAGGGCTTCGGCGACGGGCTGGAGGAAGATGCACTCGGCACGCGGCTTGTGTGCGAAAACATGCCCGAGGTGCTGATCGCGGCAAGCTGCTCGAAGAATTTCGGCATCTACCGCGAACGCACAGGCCTCCTGATGGTGCAGGCGCAGAGCAGCAGGGAAAAGCCGCTCGCTCAGGGGATGCTCAATCATCTCAACCGGCAGAACTATTCCTTCCCGCCCGATCACGGCGCGCGCATCGTCAGCACCATCCTGGATGATGAAGCCCTGCGCGGCGACTGGCAGGCAGAGCTTGAGGGGATGCGCGAAGGAATGCTGGCGATCCGCCAGCAATTGGCGGACGAACTGCGCCAGCGCACCAATTCCGACCGGTTCGATTTTCTGGCCCGCCACCGGGGCATGTTCTCGCGCATTGGCGCCACGCCCGAACAGGTGGCGAAAATGCGTGAAAGCCACGGCATCTACATGGTGGGCGACAGCCGCATGAACATCGCCGGGCTGAATGCGAAAACCGTGCCGATCCTGGCCGAGGCCATCGTGGAGGCCGGTGTTTAACCGGCCTCTGCGGCAACGGCACACTTGCGGACATGCGAGGTAAATCTTGAAAGGGCTGCTCTTCCTGCGTGCGTTTCTGGTGGTGGCCCTTGTGGCCGCCTGCACGCCACGCGGGGAGATTGTCTTTGCACCTGAGGCGGTATCTGTCGGGAAAATCCAGAGGATCCACTTTTCCACGACCCGCGAACGCGATCCGCGCGCGTTGTTTTGCCCGGGGCGCAGCCCGAGGCCCACATATGGGATGTTCGAGCTTTCCATCCCGCCCGCACACCGGCCCGGCCGCATCGAATGGCCCCGCGGCAGGCCCGATCCGGCGCATGACTTTCTCGCCACCGCGGCGGTGCTCCATCCGTCACGGAAGGCATTTATTGCCGGACTCGGGAAAGATCTACGCGCCCTTCCGCGCGGCGAGCGGGAAGTTGTCATTTATATCCATGGCTTCAACAACAATTTCGCCGAGGGCCTCTACCGGATGGCCCAGATGAAGCAGGATTTCAGCCTGCCCGGGGTCGCCATCCATTACTCATGGCCGAGTGCGGCCAATCCGCTGGGTTACGGCTATGACCGCGACAGCATGCTGTTTGCCCGGGATGGGCTTGAAGATCTGATCGAGGCAGCCGCCCTTGCCGGCTCCGACAGGATTCTCCTCGTGGGCCATTCCATGGGGGCGCTTCTTCTGATGGAAACGCTGCGGCAAACGGAAATCGGGCGCCGGCATCACCTCACCGGAAGAATCGGCGGCGTGATCCTGATCTCGCCCGATATCGATATCGATCTGTTCCGCCAGCAGGTGCGCCGCATCAAGACGCTGCCTCAGCCCTTCCTCATCTTCACCTCCAGGCGCGATCGCGCACTGCGCCTTTCCGCCGCCATCACCGGCCAGAAGGAGAGGCTCGGCTCCGTATCAGATGTGCGCGCCCTGGCCGAACTGGAGGTGACTCTCTTTGATGTCAGCAATTTCACCAAGGGGATCATTGGCCATTTCACCCCGGCAACCTCTCCGGCGCTCATCCGCATCCTCGCCAATATCCGCGAGCTTGATACCGCGCTGCAAAACGGGCGCCCCGCCCGCCCGGGCCTGCTGCCGGGCACCATCCTGACGGTGCAGAATGCAACCCAGATCATCCTTTCGCCGGCGGCCGGCATTTCACCCTGATGCGAAGAAATGGCAGGGCGGCAGTTGGTGCTATGGCCTTTCCATGCCCGCACCGATGCCGCCCGTGTTCTCTCTTACCCAATCCAGATAGCTCTCATTCCCGCCCACGATCGGCAGGCGATAGATCCCCGGCACTTCATAGCTGTGCATTTCCGCAATCAGATCCGTCAGCGCATTGCAGGCGGCTTCGGTTGTTTTCATGAGCAGGCGGTATTCCGTATCTTCCTGGACGACGCCTTCCCAGAAATAGACGCTGCAGATTCTGTCGATGTGGACACATGCGGCCAGCCTCCTCTCCACCGCCGCGCGCGCGATGGCCCCGGCCTCTTCCTTGCCCGATGTCGTCGTGACAACAATCACGGCCGGATATTCCCGCTGTTGCTCCTTGTTCATGATCCCCTCCGGGCCCTCCTCTGCCTGACGGAGCTATCCGCCCTTCCGGTGCCGGCGCAAATATACGTAGAAAGCCCCTTCTCCTCCATGGCGAGGATGCGCCGGGCGCACTTCCAGGATCAGGCCTGAAAGCGGCCGGGCAGCCAGCCATTGCGGCACATGATGGCGCAGGATCCCGCGCTTTGTCGGGATCGGGCCTTCATCCTCGCGCGCGCGCCCCTTGCCGGTGATGACCAGCACCAGCCTTTTTTGCGCCGCATGGGATGACATGATGAAACCCGTGAGCGCCGGGTGTGCCTCGGCCAGTGTCATCCCATGCAGATCGATCCGCCCTTCGGGGCACATCTTGCCGCGCATCATCCGGCCATGGGTTTTCTTGCTCATTCTTAGGGAAGGGCGAAGGTCATCCGCAATGACAGGGCTGCTCCAGGCCGTTTCTCCCGCCTTTTCCCCGATTTCAAAGTATGGAAGGGGGCGGGGAGGCCCATCGCCGGCTTCTGGCTTGGCTGGCTTTGCGGGCTGTTTCCTGAGCGGCTTTTGCACGCGCTGCGGTGAGAGCGGGATGGCCTGCTCGGCGATCCGCTGCCAGAGCGCCTCCTCCTCAGGCCTCAGTCCGCGCCTTCGCCGGCTCATCCCGCCTCCCCGAGCGGAACGAGCGCAAAGGCATGCTCAATGGGCAGCAGCATGATCATCCGCCCGCCATCGCGCACCTTGCCGGCCCTTTTTCCTGCCTTCGGGCCGGTTCCGAAAAAGATATCGGCGCGCTGCGCGCCCTTGATCGCCGATCCGGTATCCTGGGCGATCATGAGCCTGTGCATCGGTTCGGTGCCTTCCTTCTCGATCCAGACAGGCGCGCCGAGCGGCACGAAGCGGGGATCAACGGCGATGCTCCGCCCTGCCGTCACGGGGCGGTTCATGGCGCCGATCGGGCCCTCGCCGCCACCGAGCCCTTTTATCCTGCGGAAGAACACGAAGGATGGATTGGTGTGCAGCAATTCCCTGCCAGCCTCGGGATTGCGCCGCACCCAGTTGCGGATCACCTGGGCGGATACCTGATGTTCGGAATAGATGCCTCTGCGAATGAGCTCCTGGCCGATCGAGCGGTAATTGCGCCCGTTGGAGCCCGCATAGCCGATCCTGATCGTCTTGCCGTCCGGCAGCCGGATCCGCCCCGATCCCTGGATCTGGAGAAAGAAGATATCAACCGGATCCTCGACCCAGGCAATTTCAAGGCCCCGGCCTTCGAGCACGCGGCTTTCCTCGATTTCGCGGCGCGTGAGCCAGGGCTCGCCATCCGTGAGTTCGGGCGGGCGGGCATAGATCGGGTAGCGGTAGCGCGTGGTTTTCCTGAGCGAGCCGCGCAGCTCCGGCTCGAAATAGCCCGTGAAGAGGGCCGGGCTTCCATCGCTCACCATGACGGGGCGAAAGAGGAGCTCGAAGAACCGGCGGGCGTCGGGGCCGGTTTTCGCCAGCGCGCAAAGGGCCTTCCAATCGGGATCGCGCAGGATCGCGCAGGTTTTCACGAAAGCAGCAAGCGCCGCCTCGTGATCGTCTTCGGCCCATCCTGCGAGATCGTCGAAGCTCAGCATTTCATGGGTCACGCCGGCGCATCTGCCGGGCCCCGTCATGGCAAGGCCCGCAGCACAGAAAAGCGCCAGCACCCCATGTTTCATCCGTCCGTTGCCACCAGCTTCCAGTTGGGATCGTCGGATCCCATGATGCGGGCAAATGTCCAGATATCCTTCTGACGATGGATTTCGTTGGGATTGCCCTCGACGATCTCGCCATCGCGATCGCGCACGACGCTCGTCAGCTCGCCGACGAATTTCACGGTGATCTCGGCTTCGCGCGTCCGTGGATCGAAGTCCGCATCCTTCAATTCCATCTCGCGCAGGCCCACGAAGGTAGCCTCCACCTTCAGCCCCTTTTCCTCGCGCTCGTCGATCACGCTCGCAAAAGCCTCGTAAACATCCTTGGAAAGGAAAGGCACGACCGATTCCAGATCGCCGTTTTCAAAAGCCATGAGGATCATCTCATAGGCGCCGCGCGCGCCCTGGAGAAATTCCGTCACGTTGAATTCCGGCTCGATCTTCTTCATTTCCGCCAGGGCTTCGGCCGCCTTGCTGCCGGCCGGCACGTGATCCGTGATATCGGCATCCACCCCGCCCTCGATCACCTCGAGTTCGGGCCCGCTGCGCCGTGGCGCCTCCCATTCCACCCTCGGTTTTTCGAACCCTTCGCGCGTTCCGAGCACGGAGCGAAGCTTCAGGACGAGAAAGAGAAGGATCCCTGCAAGAACAATAATCTGAACCATCGTGTCGTTCATTTAACTCCCGTGATTACGTTGAGGATGGAAACCGGCGCGATCAGCACATATGTAGGGGTTAGCGGAGGGCAAGTCCACCTTCTGGCCGACCGATGAGGGAATTACATGTTGCTCTTCTTGCTTTTCGTCTCGGTTCCGTTGATCGAGATCGCGCTGTTCATCAAGGTGGGCGGGCTGATCGGCCTCTGGCCAACGCTGGCGATCGTCGTGATTACCGCTTTCATCGGCACCCTCCTGATGCGAACGCAGGGCGCAAATGCGCTCATGCGGCTGCGCCAGTCGATGGAGCGCCTTGAAGATCCCAGCGAGCCTCTGGCGGATGGCGCCATGATCATCTTCGCCGGCGCGCTTCTGCTCACACCGGGCTTCTTTACCGATGCGATCGGGCTTCTTCTGCTGTTGCCGCCCGTTCGCAGGGCGGTTTTCCGCTACGTGAAGGCCAGGGTGCATGTGCAGAGCTTTACCGTCAGCAGCGGGCCGGGGCCCGAACCGCGTGAGAGTGATGATATCATCGATGCGGATTACGAGGAAATCCCCCCTTCGCGCCGCGGTATCGGCCACGGCGGCAGGCATTGAGCCTGCCTTGGCGACCTGCTAGAGAATACCGAACCGTTTTTCAGGAGAATGCAACAATGGCCGAAAAGGGCGAAAAGCCGCAGGAACAACAGCCCCAGCAGATCAAGATGCAGGTGCTTGCGCAATATATCCGCGATCTCTCGTTCGAGAATATCGTTGCGCAGAAGGGTGTGGGCGGTGAAGTCACCCCCGAGATCCAGGTGCAGGTCAATCTCGATGCGAAGAAGCGCTCCGTCGAACACCAGTATGAAGTGATCATGAAATTCAACATCACTTCGAAGAACAAGGAAAGCGGTGATCCGCTTTTCATCCTCGAGCTCGAATATGGCGGGATCTTCCATATCGAGAACGTGCCGGAAGAGCAGATGCATCCCTTCCTGCTGATCGAATGCCCCCGGATGCTGTTTCCCTATGTGCGGCGTATCGTTGGCGATGTCACGCGCGATGGCGGCTTTCCGGCGCTCAATCTCGAAAACATCGATTTCCTGGCGCTCTATCGCAGCGAACTGCAACGCCGCGCCCAGGAGGAAGCCAAGGACAAGCCCGTCTCCTAATCGAGCTTGTTCCAGAGCGCGTCCGGGCCCAGCGCCGCGATAAATGCCTGATGCGCCGCGGCCTCTTCCGAGGTGGTACGCGGCGCAAGGGGAGCAGGGCGCGGGGGGGCGGTCTGCCTGCCGGGCTCATTGCTTGAATCGGTTTCTTCCTGCGGCGAGTGCGAAAGCCCGAAATCCGGCTGACGCCCGCCGATAAGCTCAAGATAAACCTCGGCGAGGATCTGGGAATCCAGAAGCGCACCATGGAGCGTGCGGGCGGAATTGTCTATGCCGAAGCGGCGGCAAAGCGCATCCAGCGAAGCCGGGGAGCCGGGAAATTTGCGCCGCGCGATTGCCAGAGTATCGATGGCGCGAGACATGGGCAGAGGCTCGATTCCGATCCAGCCAAGCTCGGCATTGATGAATTTCATGTCAAAGGATGCGTTGTGGATGATGAGCGGCGCATCCTTGATGAAATCGAGAAAATCGCGGGCGATATCAGCGAAAACGGGCTTGTCTGCCAGGAATTCATCCCCCAGCCCATGCACCTCGAAGGCCGATTGGGGCATGGGGCGCTCGGGGTTGATATACTGGTGATAGGTTTTGCCGGTGGGCATGTGATTCCACAGCTCGAGCGCACCGATTTCCACGATGCGATCACCGCTTTCCGGCTCAAAGCCGGTGGTTTCGGTATCAAGCACGATCTCACGCATCGGCCAGATTCTCCCTGATCTCTTCGATGAGCTCGCGCACCTGACGCGCGGCATTTTCCGGCGTGTCCGTAATGATAACGTGATCGGCACGCAGGCGCTTTTCTGCATCCGGCATCTGGCGGGCGAGGATCTTATGCAAGGTTTCCTCGCTCATGCCGGGGCGGGAAAGCACTCGCCGGCGCTGCTCTTCCTCCGGGGCGCTGACAACCACGACCGCATCGAATTCCCCTTCGCTTCCTTTCTCGAACAGAAGCGGAATATCGAAAACGAGAATGGGCGCCGCGCTGCCACGGATGAAATTTTCGCGATCAGCGGCAACCAGCGGATGGATCTGCTCCTCGAGCCTCGCGAGCGCGTCCGGCTCCCGCATCGCCCAGCTGCGCAGAACCGCGCGATCCACCGCGCCATCGCGGACCGCCTCGGGGCAGACACGTCGAACCGCATCGACACCCGCGCCGCCTTTTGCATACAGCCTGTGCACGGCCGCATCCGCATCCCAGACGGGTATGTCTTCATTGGCGAAAATTCTCGCCGTCGTGCTCTTTCCCATGCCGATCGAGCCGGTCAGAGCCAGAAGGAACGGCCTTTTTCCGCTCATGCCAGCACCGCCCGGCGCAAGGCATCGTCCACCTCCGGACGCATGCCGAACCACCGCTCGAAGCCCGGAACGGCCTGATGCAGGAGCATCCCGAGGCCATCTACCGTCCGGCATCCCCTTTCTTGCGCGGCGCGCAGGAAATCGGTGATCAGCGGCGCATAGACAAGATCGGTCACCACCGCATCCTTCTCGAGCGCATCAAGCGGGATCTTCAGCTCCGGCTGGCCGACCATGCCGAGGGATGTGGTGTTGACCACCGTTTTTGCGCCTTCCAGCATCCCGCCGGCCTGCACCCATTCATGGACGACGATCTTCGGGCCGAAATCGGATCTGAGCGCCTCGGCGCGCGCACGGGTGCGATTGGTGAGGCGGATCTCGCTGACACCCGCCTCGATCAGCGAGGCAATCACGGCGCGCGCCGCACCGCCGGCACCGACCACGGCAGCGGGGCCTGCCTTCGGATCCCAATCCGGCAGATTCTGATGCAGATTTTGCAGGAAACCGCAGCCATCCGTGTTATCGGCATGAACGCTGCCATCCTCACGAAAGATCAGGGTATTTGCCGAGCCTATAAGCGCCGCGCGATCCGTTACCTGATCGGCCAGCTCAAGCACCGCTTCCTTGTGGGGGATGGTGACGTTCACCCCCACAAATCCCATCTTTGGCAATGCCTTGAGCACCTCGGCAAGATCCTGATGAGCGATCTCCAACGGAATGTAATGGCCCTTGATCCCGTAAGTTTTCAGCCAGTGGCCATGCAGTGCGGGCGATCTGCTGTGCGCGATCGGCGAGCCGATCACACCGGCAAGCGGTATTTTCTCGCTGCTCATGATTCAATCACTCCCCGGACAGCCAGAAAATCCAGAAGCGGCAGAAGCGGCAATCCGAGCACGCTGAAATAATCTCCGTTCACCTCCCGAAACAGCCGCACGCCTTCCTCTTCCAGCTTGTAGCATCCTACCGCTTCACGGATACTATTCCAGTTTCTTTCGATGTAATCATGAAGATATTCATCCGAAAAATCCCGCATGACCATGCGCACCACGCCAACATGGCGCCACTGCGCCTCGCCTTGGTGATAGACAACAGCAGCGCTCAGGAGCTGGTGCGATTGGCCGCGCATACGTGAAAGAAGCTCAAACGCCTCTTCCTTCGTTTCGCATTTTGATATGATTTCGCCTCTGAACGACAGCACCTGATCGCTGCCAATGATGAGCGCCTCGGGATATTTCAGGGAAACTTTCCGGGCCTTGGCATCCGCAAGGACATCAGCCACATCCCTTGCCGGTGCACCTTCTGCAAGAAGTGCGTCTCGAAGCTGTTCTTCATCTACGCGCGCCTGTACGGATCGGAAATCGACACCGGCATTTTTCAAAAGCTCGGCACGGATCCGCGATGAGGAAGCGAGGATCAGAGGTGTATCCATGTGCACTATCCTGTGGGAAAGAACTGCTGGGGAAGAGGGATGAAAATGTGCAATTCGCCACTCACCCCCACTTGTGTTGAAAAGCATCGCCACTCATGAACGTCATGCTCTCCTTTTCTACTGTTGACAAGGAAAAGCCTGCGGTTGTGGACAGAAGGATCCATTGCTTCTTTTCCACAAGGTCATAAAAATGTTCCTCTGAAAATATATCTGATTTTACTACTCTTTTGGAAGTACTCCCTGTTATCCATAACCTGGGGATAACTTTTTACATGCTTTGGATAACCTGTGTATTGAACGATAATCCCCAGATATCGGCCCTCCAATAACTACAACATTTCCTTTTCATATATCTTCAATTAGAAGAGCGGCGAAATCGGAAGGCTGGAAATGATGTCGGATGTTCTTGCGGAAATTTACCCATGGGTGAAATCTCTCCATATCGTTTCCGTGATTTCCTGGATGGCCGGGCTTTTCTATCTGCCGAGGCTTTTCGTTTATCACGTCGAATCCGTCACTCCTGAAAGCGAAACATATGCCCTCTTCCTGAAAATGGAGCACAAGCTTCTGAAGGTGATCATGACTCCGGCCATGATTGCTTCTTGGGTTTTCGGGCTGATGCTTGTGGCTACACCGGGGATTGTCGATTGGTCACAGTTGTGGCCCTGGATCAAGGGTGCGTCCGTCATCGGAATGACGGCATTTCATTTCTGGCTTTCGCGGCGGCACCGTGATTTCAGGGCGCGGAGAAATGATCTTTCCGGACGCGGCTACAGGATAATGAACGAAGTGCCGACGATCCTCATGCTTCTGATCGTGTTTTCGGTAATTCTGAAATTCTGACGATGCTCGCATGGTGATTGACTCACCTCGCCAGCGCACCTAAATAAGGCGGGAAGGGCCGTCCGGCTCCGATCATTTCCATGAAAATACCAGACAGGCGGCCAGGCCGCAGGATACCTCAATGACAGAACAACGCCTGAACCTTGCCGATCTCAAGGCAAAATCCCCCAAGGAATTGCTTTCCATGGCCGAAGATCTCGGAATCGAGAACGCTTCGACCATGCGAAAGGGCGATATCATGTTCGCCATTCTGAAGGAGCGTGCCGAAGAAGGCTGGGAGATTTCCGGCGATGGGGTTCTGGAAGTTTTGCAGGATGGATTCGGATTCCTGCGTTCGCCGGAAGCGAATTACCTGCCGGGCCCGGATGATATCTATGTATCGCCGGACATGATCAAGAAATTCTCGCTTCGCACCGGCGATACGATCGAAGGCGTGATTCAGGCACCGCGCGAGAACGAGCGCTATTTTGCCCTCACAAAGGTTTCTAGGATCAATTTCGAGGATCCCGAGAAAGCGAAGCACAAGATCAATTTCGACAACCTCACGCCGCTTTATCCCCAGGAGCGTTTCAAGCTCGAGCTGGATGATCCGGCGGTGAAGGATCGCTCAGCCCGGATCATCGATCTCGTGGCGCCGATCGGCAAGGGGCAGCGCTCTCTGATCGTGGCGCCGCCGCGCACCGGCAAGACGGTGCTGCTTCAGAACATCGCGCATTCGATCGAGCGGAATCATCCCGAAGTCTATCTGATCGTTCTTCTGATCGATGAGCGGCCCGAGGAAGTGACCGACATGAAGCGCAGCGTGAAGGGGGAGGTCATTTCCTCCACTTTCGACGAACCGGCAACGCGCCATGTGGCCGTGGCGGAAATGGTTATCGAAAAGGCCAAACGGCTTGTGGAGCACAAGCGCGATGTGGTGATCCTTCTGGATTCCATTACCCGCCTCGGGCGGGCCTATAACACGGTCGTTCCCTCTTCAGGAAAGGTGCTGACAGGTGGCGTTGATGCCAACGCACTTCAGCGGCCCAAGCGCTTCTTCGGTGCAGCGCGCAATATCGAGGAGGGGGGCTCTCTTACGATCATTGCCACGGCGCTCATCGATACCGGAAGCCGGATGGACGAAGTGATCTTCGAGGAATTCAAGGGCACGGGTAACAGCGAGATCGTGCTGGATCGCAAGATTGCCGACAAGCGCATCTTCCCGGCGATCGATATCCTCAAATCCGGCACCCGGAAGGAAGAGCTGCTCGTGGACAAGATGCATCTGCAGAAAACATATGTCCTGCGTCGCATTCTCAATCCGATGGGGACAACGGATGCGATCGAATTCCTGCTTTCCAAGCTGAAGCAGACGAAAACAAACGAAGAGTTCTTCGATTCGATGAATGCGTAACTTATTGTTGAAAAACAATAAGTTAAATGAAATGGATACAATTTTCGCCATTGCCACGGCTCCCGGAAAAGCCGGTATTTCCGTCTTGCGGATTTCCGGGCCGAAAGCGATCAGCGCGCTGAGGGGGCTTGGCATCAAGCCGCCTCCCTGGCGCCATGCCGGATTGCGAAAAATTCGCGATGCCTCCGGTGATGTTATCGATGAGGCGCTTGTTCTGACTTTTGAGAAAGGGAAAAGCTTTACCGGTGAGGAAAGCGCAGAGCTTCATCTTCATGGCAGCCCTGCAATCACGAAAGCCGTGCTGCAGGCACTGGGGCAGATAGAGGGGCTCAGGCTTGCCGAGCCAGGGGAATTCACGCGCAGGGCGCTCGATAACGGCTGTCTTGATCTGGCACAGGTCGAGGGGCTTGCAGATCTTCTTGAAGCCGAAACGGAAGCGCAAAGGCGGCAGGCCCAGCGTGTGTTTTCGGGCGAGCTTGGCCGAAAGGCCGATGCCTGGCGCGAGCGCCTGATCAGGGCCGCGGCCCTGATCGAGGCGACGATCGATTTCGCGGATGAAGAGCTTCCCGAGGGTGTGATTTCGGAGGCGCTTTCCATCCTGGAAAAAACTGCGGCCGAGCTTGCCCGTGAGGCGGAGGGTGTGGCTGTGGCCGAGCGTATCCGGGAAGGCTTCGAGGTTGCCATTATCGGTCCGCCGAACGTCGGCAAATCCACCCTTCTGAATGCCCTTGCCGGGCGGGAGGCCGCAATCACTTCCGAGATAGCCGGAACGACCCGCGATATCATCGAGGTGCGGATGGATCTGAAAGGATTGCCCGTTACGTTCCTCGATACTGCCGGGCTGCGTGAAACCGAGGATCAGATAGAGAAGCTCGGCGTCGAATTGGCGATGAAGCGGGCCGGGAGGGCCGATCTGAGAGTTTTTCTTGTTGAGGACGAAAGCGATACATTACCCATTGTTCCCGAAGACGGGGATTTGGTCGTCCGGGCAAAGTCGGACCTGCGGCCTGCCGGCGGGCTTGCCGTTTCGGGGCTTACGGGGGAAGGAATAGGCAAACTCACGGATTGCATCGCGGAGATTCTTCAGATGAAGGCCCGAGGCGCGGCAACGGCCACACGCCAGCGACACAAACAAGCTATTGAAAATTCAATAAAATATCTGTATGAAGCCATCGGTTTACTCGCTTCCTCCTCTCAGGATACGGAAATTGCGGCAGAATCGCTTCGATCTGCTATAAGGGCTCTGGAATCCATTGTCGGCCGTATAAATGTAGAACAATTGCTGGATGAGATCTTCAGCAGCTTCTGCATGGGTAAGTGAGGATTGTTTCACGTGAAACAACGCGATTTCGATGTCATTGTTGTCGGTGGTGGACATGCCGGCTGTGAGGCGGCTCATGCGTCTGCGCGTATGGGGGCGCGCACGGCCCTCATAACGCTTTCACATAACGCCATCGGCGTAATGTCCTGCAATCCTGCCATCGGGGGATTGGGCAAGGGTCATCTTGTCCGCGAGATTGACGCGCTGGATGGCATCATGGGCCGCGTTGCCGATCGTGCCGGCATTCAGTTCCGGCTTCTGAATCGGACGAAGGGGCCGGCTGTTCAGGGTCCACGCGCCCAGGCAGATCGCTCTATATACAGGGCAACGATGCAGGAAGCGATGACAAGCCGGGAAAACCTTCAGATCATCGAAGCCGAAGTATCGGAGCTGTTGATTGAGGGGCCGGTTGTTTCAGGGGTTCGACTCTCCGATAATTCGGAGATCTTCGCCGGCGCTGTCATTCTCACCACCGGCACATTTCTTCGCGGGATCATACACATTGGCAACAAATCCCTGCCGGGCGGGCGGATGGGTGACAAGCCGTCAATCCGCCTTGCGGAGCAGGTAGAAGACATGGGCTTTACCGTTGGGCGCCTTAAAACAGGAACCCCGCCACGCCTTGCCGGCCGCTCGATAAACTGGGAAATACTTGAAGCACAGGCGGGGGATGACGAGCCGACGATGTTTTCCTTTCTTCACAGGAAACCATTCGGTCGCCAGATATCCTGCGGCATTGCGCACACGAACGAAAAGACCCATGAGATCATCAGGGCCAATCTCGCATCATCGGCGATGTATGGTGGTATGATCGAAGGGATCGGCCCGCGGTATTGCCCTTCCATAGAAGACAAGATCGTGCGGTTCGCAGACAAGAGCTCACATCAGATTTTCCTTGAGCCGGAAGGGCTTGAGGATGATACCGTGTATCCGAACGGCATCTCCACATCACTTCCTGCGGAAGTCCAGGAGGAATACGTTCGTTCGATCCGGGGGCTAGAGAATGCAATCATTCTTCAGCCCGGCTACGCCATTGAGTATGACTATATTGATCCCAGAGCGCTCAAGGATACGTTGGAGGTGAAGGATTTTTCCGGCCTGTTTCTTGCCGGGCAGATCAATGGGACAACGGGCTACGAAGAAGCCGCTGCTCAGGGGCTGGCCGCAGGCCTGAATGCAGCTCTTTTGGCCCGTGGCGGGGATCTCGTGCGCTTCAGCAGGTCCGATTCCTATATTGGCGTGATGATCGATGATCTCGTTACGCGGGGCGTCAGTGAGCCCTACAGAATGTTCACCTCACGCGCTGAATTCCGCCTCAGCCTGCGTGCCGATAACGCCGATCAACGCTTGACTCCGAAGGGTATCGCCGTTGGCTGTGTCGAGGATCATCGCAGACTTGAGTTTGAACGGAAAATGGAAGCCCTGCAGAAGGTGCGCCACGCTCTGGAGCGGGCGAGCTTCACGCCGCGCCAATTACAGAACCGAGGCATAAGGATACGCCAGGACGGGGGCAGGCGTGATGGCATAGCCGTTCTTTCCTTGCCCGGTGCAAGCCTCGTAAAGCTGGCCGATATCATGCCAGAATTGCGCTCAATACCACAATATATAGCGCAGCAAGTGGAGAGAGAGGCCATATACGCCAATTATATCAAGCGCCAACAGCGGGATATAGAGGCGTTAGCGCGTGACGAATCGCACGAAATACCGGGCGATTTTGATTATCGTTCCTTGAGCGGGCTTTCAAATGAGCTTCGCCTGAAGCTTGAAAAGGTGAGGCCATCTACCCTTGGCCAGGCCGGCCGGATCGAGGGGATGACGCCTGCCGCCCTCACGCTGATTCTCGGCAGGCTTCGCCAATTGGAAAAGCAGCGCAGGGCAGGATGAAGCTCTCAGGTCCCGAGCAATTTTTGGATGTTTTCAATGTTTCACGTGAAACAATCGATCGCCTGCAGATTTATGAAAATCTCCTGAAGAAATGGAACCCGAAAATCAACCTCGTTGCCCGGGGCACCTTGGGAGATGTCTGGACGCGACATTTTGCGGATTCAGCGCAAATATCTGACATTGCGCCGGAAAATGCCAGAATATGGGTTGATATGGGTAGCGGCGGCGGTTTCCCCGGGGCTGTGCTGGCTATCATGAACAAGGAAAAACGCCCCGAAGCAAAGTATTATCTTGTCGAGAGTGATAAGAGAAAGGCCGCGTTCTTGCGGGCCGTGGCGCGCGAAACAGGGGCTGATTTCATCGTATCCGACCAAAGGGCCGAGGATATCCCGCCTTATGGGGCCGATGTCGTTACCGCGAGGGCTTTGGCGCCGCTGGAAATGCTTGTCGGCCTTGCCGGCCGTCATCTTGCGCCGCATGGTGTTGCGATATTGCCGAAAGGTGCGAATGTGGAAAATGAAATCGAAACAGCCCTTGCCTTATGGCGATTCGATCTGGAAAAGTTTCCGAGCGTGACGGATCCTTCCGCCGCCATCCTGAAGCTTGGAGATATACGGAATGCCTGACCCTGCAGGGCGCCGAGGCCCTAAAATCATCGCCATTGCAAATCAGAAAGGGGGGGTCGGCAAGACCACGACAACAATCAATCTGGGCGCCGCCCTCGCGCAGGAAGGCTTCCGTGTTCTTCTCGTTGATCTTGATCCCCAGGGCAATGCCTCGACCGGGCTGGGAATCGAGCCGGAAGAGAGGGATCTGAACGTGTATGATCTGCTTGTCGGGGAGGCGGACCTGAAGGATATTGTCAGGGAAACCGGGACGGAGCGCCTTCATATCGTGCCGGCAACCACGGATCTGAGCTCTGCGGATGCCGAGCTGATGGCCAACAAGAAGAGAAGCTTCCTTCTGCACGATGCCTTGCGCCAGCCATCAATGAAGGAGGTTGACCCGGATTTTATCCTGATCGATTGTCCGCCTTCTCTCAATCTTCTCACGATCAATGCCATGGTTGCTGCGGATTCCCTGCTTGTGCCCCTGCAAAGCGAGTTTTTCGCTCTGGAGGGGCTTTCCCAGCTCATGCTGACAAAACGCGATGTGGCCCGGGCCGCAGGGCGAAACCTTCGCTATGAGGGCATCGTGCTCACGATGTATGACAGCCGAAACCGGCTTTCGCGCCAGGTCGAGGCTGATGCACGGGAAAATCTCGGGGATCTTGTGTTCAGGACGGTCATACCGAGGAATGTGCGCGTGAGCGAGGCGCCTTCATTCGGGATGCCTGTGCTCGAATATGATCCAGGCTCGAAGGGGAGCCTGGCCTATCGGGCTCTGGCAAGGGAGCTGGCAGAGAGAAACAATCGCAAAGTGAGAGAAAGGGAGGCCGCAAATGGCTGACAAGAAGCCAGAAAGGCGTGGTTTGGGGCGCGGGCTCTCCGCCCTCATGGCGGATGTCAGCCCGGCGAGGGAGGGTTATGAAGATACGCCGACGCGCCCGGCCGAAAGGGTCATCCCGATCGAGAAGATCATGCCCAACCCCGATCAGCCCCGGCGTGATTTTGATCAGGACGATCTGCGAGAGCTGGCGGATTCGATCCGGGAAAAAGGGATCATTCAGCCCCTGATCGTCAGGGAAAAACCAGATAAATCAGATGGTTACGAGATTGTCGCGGGGGAGAGGCGCTGGCGGGCGGCACAGATGGCGCAATTGCATGAGGTGCCCGTCATCATTCGCGATTACAGCGATGCGGAAGTGCTGGAAATTGCGATCATCGAGAATATCCAGCGAGCGGATCTCAATCCGGTGGAAGAGGCATCCGGTTACCGTCAGCTGATGGAGGCGTTCGGACACACCCAGGAAAAGCTGGCCGAGGCGCTGGGCAAGAGCCGGAGCCATATTGCAAATCTTCTGCGCTTGCTCAATCTCCCGGAGGAGGTGCTGGGGTATCTTCGTGAAGGCCGCCTCACCGCCGGCCATGCCCGCGCGCTTGTTACGGCCGAGGATCCAGCCGCGATTGCGCGCGAGGTGATCCGCAAGGGGCTTTCGGTCCGTGAAACCGAGCGCTTGGTGAAGAGGCCGAAGGGGGATCGGAAAAAGCCACAGAGGGAAACGGTGGAGAAGGATGCTGATACGCGTGCCCTCGAGGCGGACCTTTCCGCCAATCTCGGCATGAAAGTTGCAATCAATCACCGGCCGGGCGGCGAAAGCGGAAGCATCACGATTTCCTACAAGACGCTCGAGGAGCTCGACGATCTCTGTCGCTTTCTTACGGCTACGCGTCAGGCCTGGACAGAATGAAGAACAGAACGCCGATCAGAATGGCGCCCTGAACCAGCAGCAGCACCGGGGCGAGGCCAAGCGCAAGGGAAATCGCGAAAGTGGCAACGATGGATGCCACGGCCAATTTCTTTGCCCGCGGGCCGATCGCTCCCCGCTCCTGCCAATCAATTATCGCGGCGCCAAAGCGGGGATGGGCAAGCAGCCAGTGGTGAAGGCGCTCCGATGATCTTGCGAAAAAGAACGCGGAGAGCAACATGAGGGGCACGGTCGGCAACAGGGGCAGGAAGGCGCCGATCAATCCCGCCATGAAGGATATGCAGCCCAGAAACAGCCAGATTGCCCGCATTTCAACGCACCAGAATTTCCCGCAAGATCGCGTTCAATATGGGCCTTCCTTTCGGAGTTGCCCAGAGGCGATCATTGCGGGTGGTAACAAGGCCTTGATCTTCGAGCCGCTCCAGGCCCTTCAATTCGATCTGTTCGCAGCATAGTTTATAAAATCTGGATAAACTTATGCCGTCATGCAGCCGAAGGCCCATCATGAGATATTCTTCGGCCTGTTCGATAGGCGAGAGAATGGCAGGCGGGTTTTCAGGCGCCTCGCCTTCCAATGTGATCTTGAGCCAGAGTTTCGGATCTGTAACGGCAACGGTGGCATGTTTTTGCCCGCCAAGCGTGAGCCGCCCATGTGCGCCAGGCCCGATTCCCGCATAATCCCCATAGCGCCAATATATGAGATTATGGCGGGATTCCTGGCCCGGCCTGGCGTGATTGGATATTTCGTAAGCCGGGAGCCCCGCGTTGGTGCAAAGCTCCTGGGTGACTTCATACATGTCGGCTGCGAGATCCTCATCCGGCAAACCGGTGAGCTTGCCGCGCCGGGCGAGGGCGCCGAATGCGGTGTTTGGCTCTATGGTCAACTGATAGAGCGAGAGGTGATCGGGATTGAGGGAGAGCGCCTCGCCAAGCTCGGCCTCCCATGAAGCGAGGCTCTGGCCCTGCCTGGCATAGATCAGATCAAGGCTCACGCGATCGAAAATCGATCGGGCCATCTCGAGGGCGGCAAGTGCTTCGTCCGCATTGTGCAGCCGGCCGAGGCGGCGCAGATCGGGATCACGAAGTGCCTGGACGCCGAGCGAAAGGCGATTGATGCCAGCTTGCGAATAAGCCCGGAAGCGCCCGGCCTCGGAAGATGTGGGGTTGGCCTCAAGCGTGATTTCGCAATCATTGGCGAAAGGCCAGGCCTGGGCCGCTGCCCTTATGATGGTGGCGACAAGCCCGGGATCCATCAGGCTTGGCGTGCCGCCGCCGAAAAAAATAGAATTCAGAAGCCGGGGCCCCGTTGCCCGGGCGATCCTGTCGATCTCGCTTACATAGGCCTCGGCCCAGGATTCCTGATCGATCGCGGCTGCAACATGGGAATTGAAATCGCAATAAGGGCATTTGGCCTGGCAGTAGGGCCAGTGGACATAAAGCCCGAAGCCCGCTTCCTGCCAATCCTCAGGCAAGAGAGCCCCTGATCAGCTTCCTGAAGGCATCGCTCCGGTGGCTGATCTCCTTTTTTCGCGCGGGATCCATCTCGCCGAAGGTCTGGCTTTCGCCATCGGGCAGAAAGATCGGATCGAAGCCGAAGCCGCGATCCCCGCGCATCGGCCAGACGAGCCGGCCATCCACTCGGCCCTCGAAGATCTCGTCATGGCCATCGGGCCAGGCAAGGCAAAGCGTGCAGATGAAGCTTGCGCGGCGGGGCTCGGGCGCGTTCTGTGCTTCGAGCAGATCCCACACCTTTTTCATCGCCATGGGAAAATCTCGGCCATCGGGCGTTTCGGCCCAATCGGCGGTGTGAACGCCCGGCGCACCGCCAAGAGCCTCAACACAGATCCCGCTGTCATCGGAAAGCGCCGGCAGGCCGGATTCGCGTGCCGCGAAATGGGCCTTGATGCGGGCGTTCCCGGCAAAGGTGCTTTCGGTTTCCTCCGGCTCAACAAGGCCGAGATCGCCGGCCGGGATCACGTTGATCCCGTATGGCGCAAGGAGCTCGCGAAATTCCGCAAGCTTGCCCGCGTTATGCGTAGCGATCACCAGATCCTTGCTCGCAAGGCGGCGCATCAGGAAACGGCTTCCGTCTGTGCCTGCACCAGCTCACCAATCCCCTTGTCGGCGAGCGTGAGCATGGATTCCATCTGATCGGGCGTGAAGGTGGAGCCTTCGGCCGACATCTGAATTTCGATCATCCTGCCATCGCCAAGCATGACGAAATTGCCGTCAACCCCCGCCTCGCTGTCCTCCGCGTAATCGAGATCGAGCACCGGCTGGCCGGCGTAGATCCCGCAGCTGACGGCAGCAACGGGCGCGATCAGCGGATCGCTCGTGATTTCGCCGGCTTTCAAGAGCTTGTTCACCGCAAGGCGCAGGGCCACCCATCCGCCGGTGATGGCCGCGCAGCGTGTGCCGCCATCGGCCTGGATCACATCGCAATCAATGGTGATCTGCCGTTCCCCAAGCGCAACCCGATCAACACCTGCGCGCAGTGCCCGCCCGATCAGGCGCTGGATTTCCTGGGTGCGGCCGGACTGACCGTTCTTCGCCTCGCGGCGCATGCGGGTATTGGTGGCGCGCGGCAGCATGCCGTATTCCGCCGTTACCCAGCCAAGCCCGCCACCGCGCAGGAAGGGGGGCACACGATCCTCGATCGAGGCGGTGCAGAGCACATGCGTATCGCCTATCCTGATGAGGCAGCTCCCCTCGGCGTGTTTGGTGATGCCGGTTTCGATTGAAATTGGCCGCATCTGATCTAGATCTCTGCCTGAGGGGCGCATGTTTCTTCCTTCCTTTGCGGGTTCGCGATCAGATACTCCCGTGCCCGCAGGAAAGGCAACCCTGATTGACCTCAAGACCACAACGCCTTTAATGGCAGGCAGAGCAAGAGGTAAGCCATGAATGCACAGGCAGAACTTCTGGAACAGCTGAACGAGCGCAGCCGAGAGGTGTTCCGCCTGCTGGTGGAGGGCTACCTCGAGACAGGCGCGCCGGTAGGCTCGCGCACTCTCACGCGCAGCCTCAGCGAGAAGATAAGTGCCGCCACGGTGCGCAACGTGATGCAGGATCTCGAGTATCTCGGGCTTCTGGAATCGCCGCATGTTTCTGCCGGGCGGGTGCCGACGGAGCTTGGCCTCAGGCTTTTCGTGGACGGCCTGCTGGAGGTCGGCGATCTCGGGGAGGAGGATCGCGAGAGGATCAACCGCACGCTGGGCGTGACCCACGGCCAGAACGATGCCGAAATCGGCTCGCTTCTCGATCGCGTCGGCGCGGCGCTTTCGGGGCTCACGCATGGCGCGAGCCTCGTGCTTGCGCCAAAGCATGAGGCGCCGATCCGCCATATCGAATTCGTGAGCCTTGCGCCGGATCGCGCGCTCGTGGTGCTGGTGTTTGCCGATGGGCAGGTGGAAAACAGGGTGTTTGCGCCGCCCCCGGGGCAGACGCCTTCATCCATGCGCGAGGCGGCGAATTTCCTGAATGCGCTGGCTGAGGGCCACACGCTCGAGGAATTGCGCGGGATCATCGCCAGAGAAATGCGCGAGCGGCGCCAGGAGCTGGACAATCTGGCGCGCGATCTCGTGGAAAGCGGCATTGCGCTTTGGGAAAACGAGGGCGAGCCCCACGAGCGCCTGATCGTGCGCGGGCGGGCAAATCTTCTTGATGACGACGCGGCCGCGGAGGATATCGAGCGCATCAAGGAGCTGTTCGACGATCTCGAGCGCAAGCGTGACATCGCGGAATTCCTCGAACTGACCGAGGAAGGCGAGGGCGTGCGCATTTTTATCGGCTCGGAAAACAAACTCTTTTCACTTTCGGGTTCATCTCTCGTGGTTTCTCCCTATATGAACACAGACCGGAAGATTATTGGCGCGGTCGGAGTGATCGGGCCCACGCGGCTGAATTATGGACGTATCGTCCCGATTGTGGACTATACGGCCCAGCTTGTGGGCAGGCTTCTCTCCGATCAAGGCTAGAGGATGAACCATGTCGGAACAGAAACGAGAGAATATCGAGGAAGCGCCCGAGCTTCAGGATGCAGGCGGGGAAGCCGGCGAGGAGGTGCCTGCCGAGGCTCAAGGCGACGCGGATGAGCTGGAGGCCCTGCGTCAGGAGCGCGATGAATACAAGGATCGTTTCATCCGGGCGCTCGCGGATGCTGAAAACATCCGCAAGCGGGGCGAGCGGGATCGTCGCGAGGCCGAACGCTATGGCGGCTCGAAGCTCGCACGCGATCTGCTGCCCGTCTATGACAATCTGAAGCGCGCCATCGAGGCTGCGCGCGAAGAAGAGAGCGCCGCGTCGCAAGCCCTGATGGAAGGGATCGAGCTGACGATGAAGGAGCTCATCCGCGTATTCGAAAAGCACGGCATCACCCTGGTTGCGCCCAAGGTGGGCGAGAGGTTCGATCCGCAGCTGCATGAGGCGATGTTCGAAGCCCCCGTGCCCGGCACCAAGGCCGGCGACATCATCCAGGTAAGCAATGACGGCTTCATCCTGCATGATCGCCTGCTGCGCCCCGCGCAAGTGGGCGTTTCGTCCACACCGAAAGGTGCCGAGGCCGGGCAGCAAGCTCAGCAGCAGGGCCAGTAATTCAGCCGGGCTTCTCGGCCAGGGCTTTCAGTTCGTAAATGAGATCAAGGGCCTGTTTCGGCGTAAGTTCGTCGGGGCAGGCCTTTTTTATGCGTTCTGCTACAGCGGATGGTGCGGGCCGGGCATTGGCTGGTGCGCTGGGCGCGGCGCTGAAGAGGGGCAGTTCGTCAATCAGCGCCTTTTGCGCCGCGCCGCCTTCCCGTTCGCCCTTTTCGAGCGCCTCAAGCACCACCCGCGCGCGCTCGACCACCGCATCGGGAAGCCCCGCAAGCCGCGCCACCTGCACGCCGTAGGAGCGATCCGCCGCGCCCTTGCGCACCTCATGGAGGAAGATCACCTCGCCTTCCCATTCCTTGACGGCAACGGTGGCGTTCTCCAGCCCTTCGAGGCGCGCGGCGAGGTTGGTGAGCTCGTGATAATGGGTGGCAAAGAGGGCGCGGCATTTGTTGACGTCATGCAGATGCTCGAGCGTGGCCCAGGCGATCGAGAGGCCGTCATAGGTGGCGGTGCCGCGGCCGATTTCATCGAGGATCACCAGCGCATTCTCATCCGCCTGGTTGAGGATCGCGGCCGTTTCCACCATTTCCACCATGAAGGTGGAGCGCCCGCGGGCAAGATCGTCTGCCGCGCCGACCCTGCTGAAAAGCTGGCTGACGATCCCGATCCGCGCTGAGCGCGCAGGCACATGGGCGCCGATCTGAGCAAGAAGCGCGATCAGGGCGTTCTGGCGCAGGAAGGTGGATTTGCCCGCCATGTTCGGCCCCGTCAGCAGCCAGATATGGGCGCCATCGGCGCCGTCCGAGAGGGCGCAGTCATTGGCGATGAAGCCCTCCGCGCCCTGACGCTTGAGGGCCATTTCCACTACAGGGTGTCGCCCTGCCTCGATTTCGAAGGCGCGGGAATTTTCCACCCTGGGGCGGCACCAGCCTTCGGAGCGCGAAAGGGTCGCAAAAGCGGCGGCGAGATCGATCTCGGCCATGGCTTTTGCACAGGCGGAAATGGCGGCGGAATGCTCAAGAACAAGCCCTTTCAGGCTTTCATAGAGCCGCTTTTCGATCTCGATCGCCCGGTTTCCGGCATTGTGAATGCGGGTTTCGAGATCCGAGAGCTCGAGCGTGGTGAAGCGCACGGCGTTGGCGGTGGTCTGGCGGTGGATGAAGGTTTCGCTCAAGGGGGGCGAGAGCATCTTCTTCGCATGAGTAGCCGGCGTTTCGATGAAGTAACCGAGCACGTTGTTGTGCTTTACCTTCAGGGATTGAATGCCGGTTTCTTCGGTATATTGCGCCTGAAGGGCAGCGATTACGCTGCGGCCCTCGTCGCGCAGCTTGCGCATCTCGTCAAGCTCCTGATCGTGCCCCGGAGCGATGAAGCCGCCTTCGCGGGCGATGATCGGCGGATCGGCAATCAGGGCCTCATCAAGCGCCCGGTGCAGGGCTTCGAGGCCTGTGAGATCGCGCGCGGCATCGGCAAGGAGCGCGGGCAGTTCCTTGCCGGCAAGAAAATCGTGCAGGGCTTCTGCCTGGGCAAGGCCGTTTCTGATCGCGGCCAGATCGCGGGGGCCGGCGCGATCGAGGGCGAGGCGGGAAAGGGCGCGATCCATATCGGGCGCCTTGCGCAGCGCCTCGCGCAGGGTTTCGGAGAGATCTGCACTTTCCGCCATGTAAGAGACGGAATCGAGCCGCTGCTCAATCACATCAAGCCGCCGCGAGGGGCTCGAAAGCCGCCGCTCGAGCAGGCGCGCGCCGGGGGCCGTTACCGTGCGATCGATCGCATGGAGGAGCGAACCTTCGCGCCCGCCGCTCAGGCTTTGGGTAAGCTCCAGATTGCGCCGCGTGGCGGCATCGATCTGCATCACCCCATCGAGAGCCTCACGCTGTGGCGGGCGCAGAAGCGGCAGCTTGCCGCGCTGGGTGATCTCGAGATAGTCGATCAATGCGCCCATGGCCGAAAGCTCGGCCCTCGTGAACTGGCCGAAGGAATCGAGCGTGTTCACGCCGAAAAGGGCGCAAAGGCGCTTTTCGGCCGAGGTGCTGTCAAAGCTCGCCGGCGAAAGCGGGGTGAGGGCGGACGCGCTCTCCTCGATCAGGCTTTCGTAATCCCCGCGCCGGCTTTCGGAAAGGAGCACCTCGCTCGGGGCAAGCCGCGCAAGCTCGGGGCCGAGGCGCACCGGCGGGCAGGGCATCACGTGAAAGGCCCCGGTGGAGATATCGACCCAGGCAAGCGCCCCTTCGCCGCGCACATCGGCATAGGAGGCAAGGAAATTGTGCCGCCGCGCTTCGAGGAGAGTATCTTCGGTGAGCGTGCCGGGGGTGACGAGACGCACCACCTCACGCTTCACCACCGCCTTGGAGCCGCGCTTCTTCGCTTCGGCCGGATCCTCCATCTGCTCGCAGACAGCCACGCGAAAGCCCTTGCGGATCAGCGTCTGAAAATAGCTTTCGGCCGCACGCACCGGCACGCCGCACATGGGGATATCCTGCCCCAGATGCTTGCCCCGCTTCGTCAGCGCGATATCGAGCGCCTCGGCCGCGGCCACCGCATCATCGAAGAACATCTCGTAGAAATCGCCCATCCGGTAGAACAGGAGCGCATCCTTGTGCTGCTCCTTGATCTCCAGATATTGCGCCATCATCGGCGTTATGGCGGCTTTCTGAACGGTCACTTCGCATCCCCCGTCAATTGCGCCGGATACTACAAACAGCCCGCAGCAAGGGAAAGGCCGGATATTGCCGCCCGGCGGGAAGGGCGCTATTGGCTAGTGGTCCGACAAGGGAAATGAGAAAACATGGCCGACAAATCCAAGATCACGCCCGAAGAGGCGCTTTCCTATCACCACGAGCCGGTGCCGGGGAAATACGAAGTAGTGCCCTCGAAACCGATGACGACCCAGCGCGAGCTATCGCTCGCCTACAGCCCCGGCGTGGCCGTGCCCGTGGAAGCGATCGCGGAAAACCCGGAATGCGCCTATGATTACACCAACAAGGGCAATATGGTGGCGGTGATCTCCAATGGCTCGGCGATCCTCGGCATGGGCAATCTCGGCGCGCTGGCCTCCAAGCCGGTGATGGAAGGCAAGGCGGTGCTGTTCAAGCGCTTTGCGGATGTGAACTCGATCGACATCGAGCTTGATACCGAAGATCCCCGGGCCTTCATCGATGCGGTTAAGCTCATGGGCCCGGCCTTTGGTGGCATCAATCTCGAGGATATCAAGGCGCCCGAGTGCTTCATCATCGAGCAGGAACTGAAGGAGGTCATGGATATCCCCGTGTTCCACGACGATCAGCACGGCACGGCGGTGATCTGTGCGGCGGGGCTGATCAATGCGCTGGAGCTTTCCGGCAAGAAGCTCGAGGAATGCCGGATCGTGGTGAACGGTGCGGGTGCTGCCGGGATTGCCTGCCTGGAGCTTGTGAAGCGCATGGGTGCGCGGCCCGAGAACTGCCTCCTGTGCGATACCAAGGGAGTGATCTGGAAGGGCCGCAAGGAGGGCATGAACCAGTGGAAATCGGCCCATGCGGTGGAAACCGATGCGCGCACGCTGGAAGATGCGATGAAGGGCGCGGATGTGTTTCTCGGGGTTTCGGCCAAGGGCGCGGTGACGCCTGAGATGGTGGCTTCGATGGCCAAGGATCCGGTGATCTTCGCCATGGCCAATCCCGATCCCGAGATCACGCCGGAAGAGGCCCATGCGGTGCGCGATGATGTGATCGTGGCCACCGGGCGCAGCGATTATCCCAATCAGGTCAATAACGTGCTGGGCTTTCCCTATCTCTTCCGGGGTGCGCTCGATATCCACGCCCGCGCCATCAACGACGAAATGAAGATCGCCTGCGCCCGCGCGCTTGCGGGGCTTGCGCGCGAGGATGTGCCCGATGAGGTAGCCATGGCCTATGGCCGCAAGCTCACCTTCGGGCGCGATTACATCATTCCCGCCCCTTTCGATCCGCGCCTCATCCACACCATCCCGCCCGCGGTTGCCCAGGCGGGGATGGATACCGGCGTGGCCCGTCGCCCGATCATAGATATGGACGGCTACCGGGAATCTCTGAAGGAGCGGCTCGATCCCACCGCCTCGATCCTGCGCGGGCTTCAGGCGCGGGCAAAAGCCGCTCAGGCGCGCATGATCTTTGCCGAGGGTGATGATCCCCGCGTGCTGCGCGCCGCCGTGGCCTATCAGCGCGCCGGGCTCGGCCATGCGCTCGTGGTTGGGCGCGAGGCGGATGTGGCGCAGAAGCTGGAAGCGGCCGGGCTTGGCGATGCCGTCAGTGAGCTCGAGGTGGTGAATGCGGCCAACACGCCGCATCTGGAGGAATACAAGGAGTATCTCTACAAGCGGCTTCAGCGCAAAGGCTATGACCGCGCCGATGTGCACCGCCTCGCAGCCCATGACCGCCACGTTTTTTCGGCCCTGATGCTGGCCCATGGCCATGGCGACGGGCTGGTGACGGGGGCCACCCGCAAATCCGCCCATGTGCTCGATCTGATAAACAAGGCCATTGATGCCTCGGCGAAGGATGGCGCCGTGGGCGTGACGGCGGTTCTGCACAAGGGGCGGATCGTGCTTGTTGCCGATACGCTGGTGCATGAATGGCCCGATGAGGAAGATCTCGCCACCATCGCCGAACGCAGCGCGGATGTGGCCCGCTCTCTCGGGCTGGAGCCGCGCGTCGCTTTCGTGAGCTTCTCGACCTTCGGCTACCCCGTTTCAGAACGCGCCGAGAAGATGCACCTCGCCCCGGGCGTTCTTGATCGCCGGGGGGTGGATTTCGAATATGAAGGCGAGATGACGGTGGATGTGGCGCTCAATCCCAAGGCCATGGCGGCCTATCCCTTCTCGCGGCTTTCCGGGCCCGCAAATATCCTGGTGGTGCCGGCGCGCCATTCCGCTTCGATTTCCGTCAAACTGATGCAGGAAATGGCCGGCGCCACCGTGATCGGCCCCATTCTTGCCGGGGTGGATCACTCGATCCAGATCTGCTCCACGGTTTCGACAGTGAACGATATCCTGAACATGGCCATTCTTGCGGCCAGCAAGGTGGGCTGAATGACGATCTTCAATCTCGGCTCGATCAATGCCGATCATTCATACGATGTGCCCCGTTTTCCCCGCCCCGGCGAAACGCTGGCGGCCAGCCGGTTTGTTACCGGCCTTGGTGGCAAGGGGGCCAATCAATCGGTAGCGGCCGCCCATGCGGGATCGAAGGTCGTGCATATGGGTGCCGTGGGCGCGGATGGAGCCTGGGCGATCGAGCGGCTGCGGGGCTGGGGGATTGATGTTGCCCAAGTGCAGATGATCGAGGAGCCCACGGGCCATGCGATCATCTATGTAAATGCCGGCGGCGAGAACGAGATCGTCATCTACAGCGGGGCAAACCGCCGGATAGGCTCCGGCACGGTCCGCGATGCGCTGGGGGGGGCCGGAAGAGGCGATACCCTGCTTCTCCAGAACGAAACCAACCTTCAGAAAGAGGCGGCCGCGATGGCACGCGAGAAGGAGATGCGTGTCATCTATTCCGCCGCCCCCTTCTCGCAGGAGGCACTGAAAGCCATCCTGCCCTTCGCCTCCATCGTGATCATGAATGCGGTCGAATATGAGCAGTTTCGCGCCGGATCAGGGTCTGACACGGCGCAAAAGGGGCTTGAAGGGATACTCGTGACCCGTGGTGCCGAGGGTGCCGACTGGATCAGCCCCGGGAGCGGTGCAAAGGAGCATATGCCGGCATTTCCCGCCGAGCCCGTTGATACCACGGCCGCCGGGGATACCTTTGCGGGATATTTCGCGGCCGGGCTTGATCAGGGCATGACTGCCCTTGAAGCCATGCGCCTTGCCTCCGCCGCCGCGGCGCTCAAGATAACCCGCCCCGGCACGGCAGATGCCATTCCGTCGCGTGCGGAAGTGGAGGCCTTTGTTGCTTCAATGGCCTGAGGCGAAGGGCGCCGCGCTTCCCCAGAGCTGGCGGATTCGCCTGTCGCGACCGCAAGCCTTTCGGTAAGCCTTGTAGGCGTCGGCCTTTCTCTTGATGCCGAAGCGCGTGATCACCCGATCACGGCTCTTGTAATAGTCCTGATGATAGGCTTCGGCGGGATAGAAGCGCCCGGCCGGCAGGATCTGCGTGACGATCCTGCGCCCAAGGGCGCGCCGGGCTTCACGCCTTGCCGCGAGAGCCGCCGCTTTCTGCCGTTTGTCAAGGTAGAAGATCGCGGTGCGATATGTCGGGCCGCGATCACAGAACTGCCCGCCCGGATCGGTCGGATCGATCGAGCGGAAGAAGAGATGGAGGATCTTTTCATATGAAATCTTCGCCGGATCATAGATGATCTTCACGGCCTCGAAATGGCCGGTGCCACCGCGCGATACCTGCCTGTATGTCGGGTTTTTCGCCCTGCCGCCGGTGAAGCCCGAGATTACCTCGATCACCCCCGGCACGCTTTCGAAATCGGATTCGACGCACCAGAAACAGCCGCCGGCGACTATGGCGGTTTCCTTCCGGCCGGCATGGGCCTTCTGGCTGTGCGCCATGAATCCGACAACGAGAAGGATCGTCAGGAGCAGCTGACGAAGCAGGGCGGTATTTCTCATTTTTCACGTCTCCCTTGCATTTCCCGTCACCATGCGCCCCGGCCCGGTTTGCGGCAAGGCGCCTCACAGGGAGGTGACATGATTTTACCATTTGGCCCTTCCACGCCGCCTCGCTAACCTCCGATTGACCGGAGGGCGGCATTGGAGAAGATAACCACCCACCAGGCCGAGGACGATGCGCGCAATGCCGAGATCCTCATCTGGATCAACGGCGCGCACCCGTGCGCCTTACAAGGATCTGATCGCGCGGGAGTGCGGCGCATGAAGATCGCCATGCAGTCGGGCCCGCGCAATCTTTCGGCGGCCATGCTGCGCAAGCTGTGCGCGGCGCTGGGCCTTGATTTCACAGGTCGGATGCTCTCCTGGCCCGCCGGCGGCATATCCGAAGATGGCGTCTGGGCGGCACATTGGTATGGCGCCGTGCACAGAAGCACGGGATTCGCCGGCCCGAAGGGCCGCTGCCAAAGCTGGATGGCGATAATGCAAAGCTGGCCGAGGCCGCGATGCCCTATTACTCGGGGCTATACGAAAACAGGCTTTGTTAGAGCCTATTTCACCCGCCGATCCCGCGCCGCGAGAAGCTTCAGGCGCAGGGCGTTGAGCTTGATGAAGCCCTCGGCATCCTTTTGATCATATGCGCCGGCGTCATCCTCGAAGGTCACGTGCTCCTCGCTGTAGAGCGAGTGATCCGACCAGCGGCCAACGGTGCGGGCAAGGCCCTTGTAGAGCTTGAGGCGCACGGTGCCGGTCACGTGCTCCTGGCTCTTGTCGATCAGCGCTTGGAGCATCTCGCGTTCGGGGGAGAACCAGAAGCCGTTATAGATCAGCTCGGCATAGCGCGGCATCAGATCATCCTTCAGATGCGCCGCGCCGCGATCGAGCGTGATCTGCTCGATGCCGCGATGCGCCTCAAGGAGGATCGTGCCGCCCGGGGTTTCGTAGATCCCGCGCGATTTCATGCCGACGAAACGCCCCTCCACAAGATCGAGCCGGCCGATCCCGTGCTTGCCGCCAAGCTCGTTGAGCCGCGTCAGAAGCGCGGCCGGCGAGAGCTTTTCCCCATTGACAGTGACGGCATCGCCCCGCTCGAAGCCGATTTCCACATATTCGGGCTGATCGGGCGCATCCTCGGGATTGACGGTGCGCTGATAGACGTAATCGGGCGCTTCCACCGCCGGATCCTCGAGCACCTTGCCCTCTGAGGAGGTGTGCAGGAGGTTGGCGTCCACGCTGAAGGGGGCCTCGCCGCGCTTGTCTTTCGCGATCGGGATCTGATGCGCCTCGGCGAACTCGAGGAGCTTCGTGCGGCTTGTCAGATCCCATTCCCGCCAGGGCGCGATCACCTTGATATCGGGATTGAGCGCATAGGCGGCAAGCTCGAAACGCACCTGATCGTTGCCCTTGCCGGTGGCGCCGTGGGCGATGGCATCGGCGCCGGTTTCAGCGGCGATCTCGATCAGCCGCTTGGAGATCAGCGGGCGGGCGATAGAGGTGCCGAGCAGATACTGGCCCTCATATTGCGCATTGGCGCGAAACATCGGGAAAACGAAATCGCGCACGAATTCCTCGCGCAGATCCTCGATGTGGATGTTTTCGGGGGCCACGCCCAGGAGCTCGGCCTTCTGGCGCGCGGGCTCGAGCTCCTCGCCCTGGCCGAGATCGGCGGTAAAGGTGACCACCTCGCATCCGTATTCCGTTTGCAGCCATTTGAGGATGATCGAGGTATCGAGCCCCCCCGAATAGGCAAGCACGACTTTTTTCGGTGCCGACATTTCATTTCTCCAATCCGCTTTCAGGCGGCGATTATCGGGTTTGGGCGCAAAGGGCAAGATCACGAAGGTTGACCATGAACACCCAAGATGGCTAACTCGGCCGAAAGCCTGGAAGGAGATACAGATGCAACAGGGATGGAAGATCTTTCTCCATTCGCTTCGAATGGTTTTCGGCAATATTGGAGCAGCCTTGAGGGTATCCCTGGTGCCATATCTGGTCCAGGTGGCAGTGAGCCTTTATACCTTCCAGAAGATAGGCCCGGCGATCCGGATGATGCAGACGGGCCAGCCCGTCCAGCTGCCGCCCGGCTTCTGGAGCCTCTGGGGCCTGTTGCTGGCCGTTACTGTCGTAACAGGCTTGTGGATCGCGGTTGCCTGGCATCGCTATGTGCTTGTCGAGGAAGAGCCGGGGGCGCTCCTGCCAAAATTCCACAGCGCGGAAATGGTGCGCTATTTCTGGGTTTCGCTGCTGATAGCGCTGATCATGATCATGGTTGGAGCTGCTGTGATGTTGGTCATGATGATATTGATGTCTGTTCTTGGCCCTTCGCCCTTCATGGCGCTCATCGGCTTCCTGGTGACGATCATTCCGCTCGTTTACATATTCTATCGGCTGAGCCCGGCTTTGCCGGCCGCGGCGATCGGCAGGAAAATGAGCCTCGCAGATGCCTGGAGCGCAACCGCCCCCGCAGGGAGCGCCATTTTCACCATCGCCATCCTGGGGGCTCTGGCCGGGATAATCTTCGAGATACCGAGCATGATCGATTCCAATCCCGGTTCAATCATCAATCTTGTCTATTCCCATGTGACCGGCTGGATCGTGATGATGATCGGCATCAGTGTGCTGACAACGATCTATGGCGTTTACGTGGAGGGGCGGGAAATCTGATTCATGGCCAGTTTCCCCGATCTCGCGCGCGAGGCCGCGGAGGCCATGCGCGCGCTTTTCGCCCCAACGCCCCTGCTGCGCAACGATCACCTCTCAAAACGGTTTGATGCCGATATATGGCTGAAGCGCGAGGATCTGACCCCGGTGCGCAGCTACAAGCTGCGCGGGGCGCTGAACGCCATGCGCAAGGTGCGGGTGGCAGATCCCGATCAGGAGCTCTTCGTTTGCGCAAGTGCGGGCAATCACGCGCAGGGGGTTGCCTATGTCTGCCGCCATTTCGCGGTGAAGGGCGTGATCTTCATGCCGGTGACGACCCCGCAGCAGAAGATCGAGAAAACCCGCGTTTTCGGCGGCGATCATATCGAAATCCGCCTTGTTGGAGACTATTTTGATGATACGCTGGCCGCCGCCCAGAGCTATTGCGCCGAGGCGGGCGGGCATTTTCTCGCGCCCTTCGATGATGATGACGTGATCGAGGGGCAGGCTTCCGTGGGTGTCGAGATCCTGGGCCAGCTTGGCAAGGCGCCCGATCTCATGGTGCTGCCTGTGGGGGGAGGCGGGCTGGCGGCGGGCGTTACCCGCTATTTCCGGGAGGTTCTGCCGGAGTGCGATTTCCGCTACGTGGAGCCCGCGGGGGCGCCGAGCCTCTGTGCGGCGCTTCAGGCGGGCAGGCCGGTGACGCTCGATCACGTGGATAATTTCGTTGATGGCGCGGCGGTGGCGCGGATCGGCTCGCGGCCCTTCGAGGTGTTGAAAGGCACGGATCCGGCACATGTGCTGCTTGCGCCGGAGGATCGGATATCTGCCACGATCCTCGAGATGCTGAATATCGAGGGCATCGTGCTCGAGCCCGCCGGCGCGCTCTCGGTGGATGTCTTGCCCGATCTTGCGCAGCAGATCCGCGGCAGGACGGTCGTCTGCATAACTTCGGGCGGCAATTTCGATTTCGAGCGCCTGCCGGAGGTGAAAGAGCGCGCCCAGCGTTATCTGGGGCTGAAGAAATATTTCATCCTGCGCCTTCCCCAGCGCCCCGGCGCACTCAAGGAATTCCTGAGCGTGCTTGGCCCCGAGGATGATATCGCGCGCTTCGAGTATCTGAAGAAATCGGCCCGCAATTTCGGCTCTGTCCTGATCGGGATTGAAACGAGGGAGGCCCGCAATTTTGATGCACTCTACCGCCGCCTTGATGAGGCGGGGTTTGCATGGCGTGATATTACCGATGATCCGGTATTGGCGGAGTTTCTGATCTGAGCGCGCTCAGGCGGCGCTGAGCCGCCGCGGCAGATTATCGAGAAAACAGGCCTTCGAGCTCTCAAAGGTACTGACGATCTCTGCCAGATCCACGCTCTCCGCCTGCCCTTCAGCGGCATTTTTCTCGCCCGCCTGGCACAGAGCGCTGACAGCCTCGAAGCCGAGATTGAGCGAAGAGCCTTTCAGGAAATGCAGATCTTCCTCAAGGCGTGTGGGATCCGGCCCCGTCCGGAGGCGCGCGATCACCTCTTCCACCTCTTCGAGGAAAAGCTCGACAACCTCTTCAATCGCATCGGCGCCGACCTCTTCGCACAGTTCATCAAACCTGCTCCAGTCAATCATTCCCACCTCCATCTGGTTCATACCCCGGGCAGCATTCTGGCGCCCGGAGATTAACGGAGCGTAAGGGAAAGCAGGCTGTTTGCATTCAATTTTATCATTCAGCAGCCCTTAATGACTCTCTGCAAGAAGGGAGCGGATTTTACCCGGGGGTCGATATGTCCGTTCGCGCTTTTTCAGATACCGACGATGGAAGCACATCGGAAATGAAGGATGCTGAGCCGGAGATTGTCCGTAAAGTGCTGGTGGTTGACGACAGCCGGTTGCAGCGCCGGATTCTTTCGGCCCAGCTGCGGCGGTGGGGCTATGAGGTGCTTGAAGCGGCCTCCGGGGATGAGGCGCTTTCGATCTGCTCTCACGATCCGCCCGATATCGTGCTGAGCGACTGGATGATGCCGGGCATGAGCGGGCTCGATTTCTGCCGGCAATTCCGCGCGCTTGATCGTGAAACCTATGGGTATTTCATTCTTCTCACCTCGAAGAGCGAGAAAGGCGAGGTGGCGCGCGGTCTGGATGTGGGGGCGGATGATTTTCTCAGCAAGCCCGTCAATGGCAGCGAACTGCGCGCGCGCATACACGCCGGCGAGCGCATCCTTAGCATGGAGCGCGAGCTGACCCGGAAGAACAGGATGGTGACCGAGGCTTTCGAGGAAATCCGCAAGCTCTACGATACCATCGATCGCGATCTGGTGGAGGCGCGCAAGCTCCAGCTTTCCCTCGTGCGGGAGCGGCACAGATCCTTTCCGCAGGCCGATATTTCCCTCCTGTTGCGGCCAAGCGGGCATGTGGGCGGTGATCTCGTCGGGTTCTTTCCCGCCGGGCGCGGCAAGCTCGGGATCTATGCCATTGATGTATCGGGGCATGGGATTACCTCGGCATTGATGACGGCGCGGCTCGCCTCATCCTTTTCCGCTATTGCACCGGATCAGAATCTGGCTCTGACTCAGAATGAAAACGGGGAATATGCTCCGCGCCCGCCTTCCGAAGTGATCGCCGATCTCAATCGGCAGGTGCTGCAGGAGCTCAATACCGAGAATTATTTTACCCTGCTTCTCGCCATCGCCGATCTTGACACGGGCACGGTGACCCTCACTCAGGCAGGCCATCCGAATCCGGCTGTCCTGCGCCGGAGCGGAGAGGTGGAATATTTCGGCTCGGGTGGCTTCCCTGTGGGGCTGATCGAGGAGGCGCAATATGATGAATTCGAGATCGCGCTCGAGCCGGGTGACAGGCTTTTTCTCATGTCGGATGGCTTTACCGAATGCGAAGATGAATCGGGGGCGCAGCTCGGCGGAGAAGGGCTTTCGAAAATGCTGCTGAAATGCAGGGATCTGCGCGGTGAAGCCTTTCTCGAAGCGCTTGTCTGGGATCTGCAGGAGCACGCGGGCAGCCAGGATTTCGGCGATGATGTTTCCGCAATCCTGATGGAATATCGGGGCGATCAGGGCCGGTAATTGCCGCTCAATACCTTTGAGAGGAAATGCCTGTCGCCTTCATTTGTCAGCATCTCGGCGGCGAAATCGAGGGGGAGCCAGAGCGCGAGATGTCCGCTTTCCTCGGGCTCGGAAACGGCCCTTATGGGGTATGCCAGATAGATGTGGCAAATTTTTTCCGCCCACAGATCGTATTCCGGCATGAAGGTGAAACGGCGAAAGGCGCCGATCCTGCGTGGCCTTGAAATCCTCCAGCCGGTTTCCTCCAGCACCTCGCGGTGCAGTGCCCGGATGGCCGATTCACCCGGATCGATACCACCGCCCGGCAGCTGAAATTCGCTTTCCGGCTCTTCCTGGCGGGTGATCAGGACGCTGCTGCCCCTTGGCAGAATGGCATATGCTCCCGGCCTGGCCCGATAGCGCTGCCCGTTTCTTGCCGGTTCGCCAAATCTGCGGATGCCCATTTTGCGCCCTTTCGCTTCACCCCCGCAATCCTATATCGTGGCGCGGAAACGAAGCAAACCGGCGAGGAAGCACGCATGGCCACGGCGCATGACAGATGGGATGACATGATCCTGCCCTTTCAGCTCGATCGTGCCGATGTGCGCGGCCGCGTGGCGCGGCTTGACGGGGTTCTTGACCGGATCCTCGCCCAGCACGATTATCCGCCGGCCATCGAAGCGCTGGTGGCCGAAGCCACGCTTCTGACAGCCATGATCGGCCAGATGATCGATCTGCGTTGGAAGCTTTCGCTTCAGGTGCGCGGCAACGGCCCGGCCAGGATCATTGCCACCGATTACTACGCACCGGCCGAGCCCGGCCAACCGGCCCGCATGCGGGCCTATGCAAGCTTCGACCCGGAGCGGCTGGAGAATGTGGAGGATCCGTTTTCGGCGATAGGCGCGGGCTATCTCGCGATCCTGATCGATCAGGGCAGGGGAACGGAGCCCTATCAGGGCATAACGCCTCTGGCCGGCGGAAGCCTCGCGGCCTGTGCGGAGCAGTATTTTGCCCAATCCGAGCAGCTTCCGACCCGCTTTCGCCTCGCCTTCGGCAAATCGATGCTGCCGGGGGGCAGGGAGGGATGGCGTGCCGGTGGCATCATGATCCAGCAGATGCCGGCGGCTTCCGGGCTTTCGGGCGAAGCGGATAGGGAAGAGAACTGGCGCCGTGCCGTCATGCTGCTCGAAACGGTGGAGGATCTGGAGCTGATCGGCCCCCATGTAAGCCCGGCCGATCTGGTCTACCGGCTTTTCCACGAGGAAGCGCCGCGCGTGTTTCCGCCGCAAAAGGTGGAGTTCGGATGCAGTTGCTCGCCGGAGCGCGTCCGCGAGAGCCTTTCCATCTATTCCGCCAAGGACATCGGCCATATGACGACCCCCGAGGGCATCGTGACGGCGGATTGCCAATTCTGCGGTGCGCATTACGAATTCGATCCGCAAACCCTGGGCTTCGAGGCCAAGGAGCCTGCCGGCGATGGGGAGTGACTGGCCTGCACGCCTCCGAGCGGCAGCGCTGCCCCATGCCGCCCCGAGCTCGGATTTCGATCTTGATCCCGATCTTTCGCCTGCCGTGGGAAAGCTCCAGCCGGCTGCCGTGCTGCTGGCCGTTTTCCTGCGGGGCGAGGGGGCCGATCTCCTCCTGACCAAGCGCTCTTCGGCCCTGCGCCATCACCCCGGCCAGATCGCCCTGCCCGGCGGGCGGATAGATGCTGAGGATTCAGGGCCCGAAGGGGCCGCATTGCGCGAGGCGCGCGAAGAGGTCGGCCTGCCGCCGGAGCTTGTGGAAATCATCGGGCGCCTGCCGCATCACCGGACGGTGACAGGCTATGATGTTTGCCCCGTTTTAGGCATTGTCAGAGCCGGTTTTACTCCAGTTCCTGAGCCTTCAGAGGTGGAGGAGGCATTCTTCGTGCCCTTTGATGCAGTGCTTGATCCGGCGCGCTTTTCCATCCAATCGCGCCGCTGGCGCGGGCGGCGCAGGCGCTATTACACCGTGCCCCATGGCCCTTATTATATCTGGGGCGCCACGGCGCGGATCCTGAAGCAGCTGTCGGAAAGGGTTTCTGAATGAAGGCGGCGGCGCGGATCGATGCGGATTGGGCAAGAAGGCCCGAGACGGCCGCCGTGATGCGAGCATTGCTGGCGGCTGGCAAACAGGCCTTTTTCGTGGGTGGCTGCGTGCGAAATACGCTTCTCGGCGTGCCGGTGAAAGATATCGACATCGCTACCGATGCCCGCCCCGAAGAAGCCGCCAGGATCATTGAGGCCGCCGGGATGAAAGCGGTTCCGACAGGGATCGAACATGGCACGATCACCGTTGTATCGGGCGGGATCGCGCATGAGGTCACCACTTTCCGCAAGGATGTGCAGACGGATGGCCGGCGGGCGGTTGTTGCCTATTCCGGCAAGCTTGAAGAGGATGCCCGCAGGCGCGATTTCACAATGAATGCGCTCTATGCCGATGCGGAGGGGAACGTGATCGACCCTCTTGGCGGGCTTGAAGATCTCCGGGCAGGGCGGGTCCGGTTCATCGGTGCGCCGAGTGATCGCATTCGCGAGGATTACCTGCGCATCCTGCGTTTTTTCCGCTTCCATGCCTGGTATGGGGATGCGGATTGCGGGCTGGATCCGGCCGGGCTTGCGGCCTGCGCAGAAAATGCGGCGCAAATCGAGCGGCTTTCGAAGGAAAGGACGACTTCCGAATTGCTGAAGCTTCTCGAGGCGCCCGATCCCGCAGCGTCCGTTATGGCGATGGAGAAGGCAGGCGTGCTCGCTCATGCCTTGCCGGGCGCCGATCCTTCCGCCATGGCGCGGCTGGTGACGCTCGAGCGGGAGCATGGCCTTCCGCCCGATCCGCTTCGCCGTCTGGCTGCGCTTGATGCTGATAGCTGGCGTGAGAGCCTGCGCTTGAGCCGCAAGCAGGCAAGGCGCCTCGAACGGATATCCGAGGCGGCCCGAGGAGATGCGGATCCTGCGGAGCTTGGGTATCTCCTCGGTTTGGATCACGGGCGCGATGCCATGATCCTGCGCGCGGCCCTGGCCGGAGAAAGTCTTTCGCCAGAAGATATCAACCGTCTCGAACAAGGCGCAAAAGCAAAATTTCCAATCAGGCCGGAGGATCTCATGCCCTGCTATCAGGGCAAGGCGCTCGGGGAGGCCCTGAGCCGGCTTGAAGGGGCGTGGATCGCATCCGGCTTTTCGCTCACGCGCGATGATCTTCTGGAGCGCGCGGGATGCGGGTAAGGATCGGGAAGCTGGGCCGGCTGGGAGATGGCATTGCGCCCGGCGGGGTGATCGTGCCGCTGGCGCTGCCCGGCGAGGAGGTTGAGGGCGATGTCGTCGAGGGCCGTATCGATGCGCCCCGCATCGTTTTCCCTTCACCCCATCGTGTACGGCCTGCCTGCCCGCGGTTTCGCGCTTGCGGGGGCTGTGCGCTCCAGCACGCGAGCGAGGAGCATGTGGCCCGATGGAAGCGTGATCTGGTGATCGCGGCTCTTGCAGCGCGCGGGGTGGAGGCGGATGTGCGCGCGCCCATCACATCCCCCGCCAACAGCCGCCGCCGGGCAAGCCTTTCGGCACGACGCCTGAAAAGGGGCGCGCTTGTGGGCTTTCACGGGCGCGCCAGCGGGCAGATCGTGGCGCCGGAGGGCTGCACGCTGCTGCATCCCGATCTTCTGGCGGCGCTTCCCGCCCTTCATGGGCTGACGTCAGCCGGAGGCTCGCGCAAGGGGGAGATGAAATTCACCCTGACACGCACCCTCGGCGGGGTGGACGTCATGGCGCGGGGCGGTAAGGAAATGGGCCTTTCGCTTCGCCAAGAACTCGCGGCCATCGCTGCCGAACATGGCCTGGCACGCCTTCATTGGGGAGAAGAGCCCGTGGCGACCCTGGCGCCGCCCGTGGTGCAGATGGGGCCGGCGCGCGTTCCCCTGCCGCCGGGGGCTTTCCTTCAGGCGACGGAAGAGGGCGAGAAGGCGCTTGTTTCGGCCGTGACAGAGAGTGTTTCCGGCGCATCACGGGTGGCCGATCTCTTTGCCGGCTGCGGCACCTTCGCCCTGCCCCTCACGGCGAAATGCGAAGTGGCGGCATATGAGGCCGAAGAGGCGATGCTTTCTGCGATGCAGGCGGGCTGGCGGGGTGCAGAGGGGCTGAAAAGGCTCGAAACGCACACCCGCGATCTCTTCCGCCGCCCCCTTCTGCCCGATGAGCTTGCGCGGCTCGATGCGGTGGTGATCGATCCGCCGCGCGCGGGGGCGCAAGCGCAGATGCACGAAATCGCGAAGGCGCATGTTCCTGTTGTGGCGGCCGTATCCTGCAACCCGGAGAGCTTTGCGCGGGATGCGCGCATTTTGCTTGATGCAGGATACAGCATGGGGCCGGTAACGGTGGTGGATCAGTTCCGCTGGGCGCCCCATGTGGAGCTTTTCGCGCGCTTCTCCCTGACGTGAGCGGCAAAAATGGGTGCCAGATTGGCGGAAAATGTGTATCTTCAGGGAAAAGAAGAGCCAGGCAACGGAATGAACATGCGAGCAGTGAAGACTGGAGTGCTGATCCTTGCGTTGGTGCTGACAAGCGCCTGCGCATCGAAGTTCAAGCGTTATGACGGCCCCGAGGTTACGCGGGTAATCGTGCTGAAGGGTGAGCGGCGCATGTATCTGATGCACGGGGATCAGGTCCTGAAATCCTATCGGATCGATCTTGGCTTCGCGCCGGAGGGCGACAAGAAATTCGAAGGCGATGGCCGCACCCCGGAGGGCGAATACATCATTGATCGCCGCAATCCCGAGAGCCGTTTCTATCTCTCGCTTGGCATTTCCTATCCGAATGAAGAGGATATCGCCGAGGCGCGCGCGCTGGGCCGTGATCCGGGAGGAGACATCTTCATTCACGGCGGCCCGCGCCCCTTTGATCCCCGCCGCCCGGACTGGACATGGGGCTGCATTTCCGTCTCCGACAGGGAAATGCGCGATATCTACGCCATGGTCAGGATCGGCACGCCGATCTCGATCTACCCGTGAAAAGCGTGTCCGTGGCGCGCATCAGTGCTGGTTGGATTTCGGCCCGCCGGTAACAAGCGCCCACCAGATCTTGCCGTTTGGCTCCTGATGCCAGGCGAATCCCATGTCGGTGGCGTAGGGATCGAGGATCACGTCACGCGTGCCCTTTTCCTCCATCCATGCGGCGAGGGTTTCGAGCTCGGTTTCGTAGGTTTCGGCAATGTTTTCCCCGCGAAACATGCCCTGATATCCGGTGCGTGCCACGCGATCAAGCGGGGAGGAGCCGTCGGAGCCGAAATGCCAGGGCCGGTTCTGGATGGACATGTCGCGCGCATGTGTCGCCGCGGCGGCGGTGAGCTTGGGATCCAGGCGCAGCGCGGAGAGGCCGGCAGCCTGGCGCAGCGCATTCACGGCATCAAGCATGCGATACTGGATCCTGGCCTTGTCGGCGCTTCGTATCTTGTAAACCTTCGGCAGGGGTTTGCCATCGGGGCCGATGCGCGGGCCGGTTGGCGTTTCACAGGCGGAAAGCGCGAAAAGGGCCGTAAAGGCGAGGATAAGCAAGCGTTTCATTTGTCATTCACCCCGATGTTTCATCTTTGAGCCCTCTACAGGCAAAGACATGGCAGATCAAACCCGCCGGTTAAAAATCGCATTTGTAACGACTGATTGATTTGCGAATGCGGCTTTTGCGCCATATATGGCATTGTAGACAGGCTGTATCGAGATCAAAGGAGTGAAATATGGCTGATCATGTTTCCGGCAAGATGAGCAGGCGGCTGTTTCTGGGCACGGCTGCGGCCGGTGTGCTGGCAGCCCCCGCACTGGCCCAGACGGCGGCAAAGGATCCGAATGTGGGCAGATCGGTGCGGCACAACATCTCGAGCTTCCGCGCGCTGCAGTGGCGCCCCTATTTCAGCAATCTGAAAAACGGCGCGATCCTTGTGGATACCACGTCGCGCGCGCTGCATTTCTGGTCCGAGGATGAAACGATCTACAAGCTCTATCCCACCAGTGTGCCGATCTCCGAGGATCTGACGCGCCGCGGGCGCACAAGGATCGTGCGCAAGGTTGTTGGGCCGAGCTGGGCGCCGACGCCGGCGATGAAGAAGCGCAACCCCGAATGGCCCGATTTCATCCCCCCGGGGCCCGATAACCCGCTCGGAACCCACGCGCTCTATCTTTCATGGCGGTATTACCGCATTCACGGCACCCAAGATACGCGTAAGATCGGGCGGCGCTCTTCCAATGGCTGCATCGGCCTTTACAACGAGCACATCGCCGAGCTTTTCGACCTCACCAAGGTTGGCACGCAGGTGCTGCTGATCTGAGGGTGCATGCCTCGTGAGTGGAAAGAGGGGTGGCCACGGGGCCGCCCCTTTCATTTTTTGGCCGGCGCGATCCAGCCGCAAAGGTTTTCCCCGATCACCTCTGCGAGAGCCTCGATATGATCGGGGCGGGTGTTGAGGCAGGGAATATAGGTGAATTCCTCGCCGCCCGCCTCGAGGAAGCTATCGCGGATTTCCTCGTTGATTTCCTCGAGCGTCTCGATGCAATCGGCGGAAAAGGCCGGGGCGACCACGGCAATCCGCTTCCTGCCTTCTTCCCGCGCAAGGCGGGCCACCTCATCCACCGTGTAGGGCTTCAGCCATTCCTCGGGGCCGAATCGCGATTGGAAGGTGGAGGTGATTTCCTCATGTCCCCAGCCCAGCGTCTTGCGCAGATGCTCCGTCGTGGCGATGCACTGATCGTAATAGGGATCGCCTTCATCACGGTAACGCTCCGGCATCCCGTGATAGGAAACCACCAGCATCTCGGGCTTGTTCTCCACCCCCTCCCATGCTTCGCGGACGGATGCGGCAAGCGCCTCGATATACATGGGATGATCGAAATAGGCCGGCACGGTGCGCACGGCGGGCTGGTATTTTTCCTCACTGAGCGCGCGGAAGAAGGCATCGTTGGCGGTGGCGGTGGTGGCGCCGGCATATTGCGGATAGAGCGGGAAGAAGAGGATCTTCGTGCAGCCCGCCTCCACCATCGCCCGAACCTTGGAGCTCGTGGAGGGATTGCCGTAGCGCATGCAGAAATCCACTATCAGGCCATCACCAAAGCGGGCTTCCAGCGCATCTCTCAGGGCGGATGTCTGGGCCTTGGTGATCGTCATCAGGGGGCTTTCGCCGAGATCGTGATTCCAGATGCTCTTGTAGGCGGCGCCCGAGGTGAAAGGGCGTTTGGTGAGGATCATGAGCTGCAGGATCGGCTGCCATCTCCACGCGGGGTAATCGATCACCCGCTTGTCGGAGAGGAATTCGGAAAGATAGCGGCGCATGGGCCAGTAGGTGTAATGATCGGGCGTGCCGAGATTGGCGATGAGCACGCCGATCTTTTCCTGGGGGTCTGACGCTTGCTGCATGGGTTGATTTTCCTGTCTGGTGTCTTGGCGATCTCTAGCAGGTTTTGGCCGGCCTTCAATTGCGCCCTTTGGGCGCAGGATCGGGAAGGGGGATTTCAGTGGTGCCCAACGCTTCCGCCAGGCTGGCCTTCGCGGAGCCGGGGCGCAGGGGCCTTGGCTGATCGGGCGATGGCGCCCAGCCGGTGAGAAAAACCATCTCGAACGTTGCCCGAATGCGCCCTTCCGTATCCGAAAAACCCGCGCTGTAGCGCCGGGCGGCCTCGGCAAACAACTGGCGCGGGGCGAAGCGGCGATGGCGGGCCTGAAGTGCGTTGGCCTCTCCCATTGCGCGCAGATCGCGCATCAGGTGGAAGGGCGTTTCATAGCTGACGCTCAGGGGAAGGCTGTCTGCCACCGGCAGGGCAAGGCCCGCGCGCTGCAGAAGCGCACCGAGATCCCGGATCTCCCCCATCGGCAGCACGCGCGGGGAAAGCCCGCCCGTGAGCGCGATTTCGGCTTCTGCCAGTGCGGCGCGCAGTTCGTGGAGAGTCTGGCCGCCCAGCATGGCGGCGATCACGAGCCCGTCGGGGCGAAGCGCATGGCGGCATTGGACAAGCTGGCCAACCGGATCATTCGCCCAGTGAAGCGCAAGGGCGTGAATTACCAGATCATGCGCGCCGGGAGTGAGATCGAGCACCTCGGAATCAGACACGATCTTCGCTTCAGGCATGAATTTTTGCCAGAAATCCGGGAAACCCGTCACGATCGCCGGTTTCGTAAACCGCCTGTTAACCCCGTTCAGTCTTTCCTTGATCTCGCGGGCCGCTTCCTCGTGCAGGAAGAGGGCCGGTGCGGGCAGGGC
>WFVA01000078.1 GCA_015491895.1 Albidovulum sp.
CCGGCCGCGGGGGGCAGCAGGGAATCGCCGGCCGGGGCCGGGAGTGCCGGCACCGTACCGGGCGCTTCGCCCGCCGGCGTCGTTTCCGCGCCGAGGCGGTCGAGCACCGATTGCTCGGCCGATTTGCGCGCCGCCATGACCGTCATCGTGAGCGAGGTGATGAAGAAGGCGATCGCCAGGATCCAGGTGAGCTTGGTGAGCGCGGAGGCCGCTGCCCGCCCGCTCATCACGCCGCCGCCGCCGCCGCCAAGGCCGAGCCCGCCCCCTTCGGAGCGCTGCAGCAGCACGATGCCGATCAGGGAGACGGCGAGAATGAGATGTATGACGAGGATGACGTTTTCCATGAGGCGACCCGTAATTTCCTGATGGGCCTATCTAGGCCCTTGGCGGCAGGGCTGCAAGTGGTTTTGCCGGGGCGCGGAGAGGCGGTGGCGCGAAATTAGTGGTTTCGCGCCGGGCGGGCCGCGGCTATACCCCGTTCTGATTTCATGAAACGGGACGGATCGGGGAAATCGGATGGCCAATGTCGTTGTCGTCGGCGCCCAGTGGGGCGATGAGGGAAAGGGCAAGATCGTGGACTGGCTTTCGGAGCGCGCCGATGTGATCGTGCGCTTCCAGGGCGGCCACAATGCCGGCCATACGCTGGTGATCGATGGCAAGGTCTACAAGCTGCACGCGCTGCCCTCGGGCGTGGTGCGCGGCGGCAAGCTCTCGGTGATCGGCAACGGGGTGGTGCTCGATCCCTGGCATCTTCTCGAGGAGATCGAGACCCTGCGGGGGCAGGGCGTGGCGATCACGCCCGAAACGCTGATGATCGCCGAAAACACGCCCCTCATCCTGCCCTTTCACGGCGAGCTTGACCGCGCCCGGGAGGCGCAGGCGCGCACGGGCAAGATCGGCACCACCGGGCGCGGCATCGGCCCGGCCTATGAGGACAAGGTCGGCCGCCGGGTGATCCGGGTGGCCGATCTCGGGGATGCGCGCACGCTGGAGCTTCGGGTGGATCGCGCGCTGGTGCATCACAACGCGCTGCGCCAGGGGCTGGGGCTCGGGCCGATCGATCGCGCCGGGCTGATCGCGGCGCTTCAGAAGATCGCGCCGGAGATCCTGAAATATGCGGCGCCTGCCTGGAAGGTGCTGAACGAAAAGAGAAAAAGCGGCCGTCGCATCCTTTTCGAAGGGGCGCAGGGCGCGCTTCTCGATATCGATTTCGGCACCTATCCTTACGTTACATCCTCCAACGTGATCGCCGGGCAGGCGGCCACCGGCAGCGGCATCGGCCCCGGCGCGATCGATTTCGTGCTCGGGATTGTCAAGGCCTATACCACGCGGGTGGGCGAGGGGCCTTTCCCCACCGAGCTTCACGACGGTGACGGCCAGCGCCTCGGCGAGCGGGGGCATGAATTCGGCACTACCACCGGGCGCAAGCGGCGCTGCGGGTGGTTCGATGCGGTGCTGGTGCGCCAGAGCTGCGCCATCAGCGGTGTGAATGGCATCGCCCTCACCAAGCTCGACGTGCTCGACGGCTTCGAGCGGCTGAAGATCTGCGTGGGCTACGAGCTTGACGGAGAGAGGCTCGATCACCTGCCCACCGCGGCCGATCAGCAGGCGCGCTGCACCCCCGTCTATGAGGAAATGGAGGGCTGGCGCGAGAGCACCGAGGGCGCGCGGCGCTGGGCCGATCTGCCGGCGGCGGCGATCAAGTATGTGCGCCGGGTGGAGGAGCTGATCGAATGCCCGGTGGCGATGCTCTCCACCAGCCCCGAGCGCGAGGACACGATCCTCGTCACCGATCCCTTCGCCGATTGAGGGGCTGATGGCGCTTTCCTGGAAAACCCGCCGCCGGCTGGCCATCTTCATCCTGCTGGTGGCGCTGCCGGCCTATATCGTGCTGGCGGTCAATATCGTGGCGCTGTTTGGCGCGCGCCCGCCGTTTCTGATCGAGCTGGCGGTCTATGCCGGGCTCGGGATCGTCTGGATCCTGCCGCTGAAGAAGATCTTCCTCGGGGTGGGGCAGGCCGAGCCCCCCGAGGAAAGGCAGGCGCGCAGCGGCGGAAATAGTCGCGGCCGAGAGGATTGAATGGAATAAGGGCGGGGATTTCCCCGCCCTTCTGCAATTATATGCCGATCCCCTTCAAATGCCGGCAATCGGGAAAGCCCTATTCGCCGGCGATGCGGGAATCGGGGCGAAAGCGGGTATTCTCGGCGATCACGAACACGCCGCGCGAAACCCGGACGATCCGCCCCTCGCGCTGAAGCTGGCCAAACATGCGCAGCTTTTCCTCGCGGGTGAGCAGCGCGCCCGCATCATGGCCCGCGAGGCAGGCCATCAGCTCGGGGCGGGTGAACTGCGCCTGCCCTTCCACGAGGCAGATATAGGCGGCGGCGGCTTCGAGAAGATCGGCGGGATCATTGCCCACGCCCATCTCGGCCGTGAATTCCGAAAAGGCGGCATCGACCTTGCGCGCCGGGGCGAGATCCGCCCCTTCCTGCATCTCCGCAGCTTCCTTCACCGCGAGACTGCCCGTGCCGCCCCGGCGCGGGCGGACAGGACGCACCGGCCGAACGGGTGCATTTTCGGCGATCCCGGCCGCATCCTTCACGTCATCGATGCGCTGCTCCGATACCAGCACCAGCGGGGCCTGGCGCGCGGGGCGCGAAGAGCCCTTGCGCTTCTTCGGACGGGCCGGGCGCTTGGGGCGCGCGGGCGTGATCACCTTCGCCAGATCCTCGCGATAGGGATCGGCTTCGTCCTTCTTCTTCCCGTTCTTCTCGCCCGAGCGCCCGCCGCGCAGCAGGCGATCGGCAACGGTGGCCGCCACGGCGGCGCGCAGGTGCGAAATGGCGGAGCGGCGGCGCGAGCCCTCGGGGGCGTCGAACTGCTGGTTGGTTTCGTCGAGGATGCGCTCGGCCTCCTCGTCCACCTCCTCGTTCTCGAGAAGCGTGCGGCGGATATGATCGCGCCCTCCAAGGGCCGGCTCGATCTCCTCTTCGGCTTCCTCCAGCCCGGCCATCAGATCGGCCTCGTCCTCGGGCGAGATATCCTCGTCCTCGAGGCTGCTGCGGATCGAGCGGATCACGTCTGCGCCGTGCACCGCCTCCCCGGCGAAGACGTTCTCTTCGTCGTTGTCACCGGCTTCATCGAGCGCCACATCCTCGTAAAGGGCTTCGAGCTCTTCCTCGATCGCCTCTTCATCAGGATGCCCGGCACCGGCGGCTTCAGCCGTTTCCTCTTCAACGGCATCTTCCGCGTGGTCATCCGCGATGGAATCCTGAACCGAGGCCAGCGCTTCATCCAGAACAAGGATATCGGCGGTCTCGGTTTCGACGCCCTCGGTTTCGTCGGCTTCAAGGGATTGCGCGCCGGCCGATGCCTGCGGCCCTTCTTCCGATCCCTCGTCCTCTTCACCGGTTTCGGCCTCACCGACGACGCTGCCAAAGAACCTGTCGAGCGCCGCGCCTTCCGTCAGGGAAGTGTCTTCATCATCCACGGTATCGGCCGTGCATTCCTCATCGCCGTTTTCCGCAAGTTCCGAGAGAACGAGGATCTCGCTTTCTTCCTCATCCGCGCCTTCTTCGTCCGTGCTTTCCGGCCCGGCAAATTCGTCTTCACCGTTCTCCATGAGGGCAGGTTCGGCTTCGGAAACAGGCGCCGTTTCCTCTTCCGGCTCTTGCGGTTCCGATGCGCTCTTCGCGAAGGAATCGTCATCCGCGGCGGCGAGCGCGGTTTTGATATCCGCAAGCTCCATCGCCAGATCGTCATCCTCGGCTTCGTCCTCTGCCGCATCCCGAAGATCGAGATCAATCCTTTCCCCGAACGGCTCTTCATCCGTTTCCGCTGCGCCATCGCCGGCAATATCTTCATATTCGGCGTTTTCGGCGGTATCTTCTGCGCTGAACGCCTCTTCGCGCTCTTCGGATACTTCCGCTTGGATTTCGGCTTCCGCTTCCGGGAGGGCGGCAATCTCCGCCTCGTCCTCTTCCGCCATTTCCGCTTCGGCTTCCGCCTCGGCCTCATGCTCTTCGGTTGCGGCTTCCGCCTCGGCCGGTGCTTTTGCTCCTTCGAGATCTTCTGCCGCTTCTTGCGCCGGCTCTTCTTCCGCAGCAGGCGCCTCTTCCGCAGCAGGCGCCGGCGCGATCTCCTCGGCATCGGCAACGGCAGGCTCGCCACCGGCGGGAATGATCGTCCCGTTACTTCCGGCGCGGGCGCGGGAAACGACCTCGCGGATACGCTTCAGCTTCTCGGCAACGCTTTCGCCGCCCTCGCCAGCTTCATC
>WFVA01000079.1 GCA_015491895.1 Albidovulum sp.
CCTCCGCTCCGGGGTGGCGGTGAACGCCACCCGCGAAGGAGTATCCCATGCCCGCCATAGAACCACCCGCAAACCCCGAGGAGAACCCCCGCGTCAGGGCGGTGTTCGACGATATCCGCGCCACGCGGGAAAGCGATTTCATCAACAATATCTGGCAGTTCCTGGCCGTTGACCCGGATCTTCTGGAGCGCACCTGGGCCGAGGTGAAGGAGGTGATGGCCACGCCCTCCTCCCTCGATCCGCTCACCAAGGAGCTGATCTATCTCGCGGTTTCCATCATCAACAACTGCCACTACTGCATCCATTCCCATTCCGCCGCCGCGCGCGCCAGGGGGATGAGCCCCGAGCAGCACGCCGAGGTGCTGAAGATCGTGGCGCTGGCAGCCAAGACGAACCACCTCGCCAATGCCATGCAGGTGCCGGTGGATGATGTTTTCGTCGTCGGAAAGGAGGGCTGAGGGATGGTGCTTGCAATCGCGGCCCAAAAGCCGGGCGGCCCCGAGGTGCTGCACGCCAGGGATCTCCCCCTGCCCGAACCGGGGCCGGGCGAGGCGCTGGTGCGCCACCGCGCCATCGGCGTCAATTTCATCGATATCTACTTCCGCTCCGGCCTCTATCCCTGGCCGGTGGAGCGCGATCTGGTGCTCGGCAGCGAAGCCGCCGGCGTGATCGAGGCGCTCGGGGAAGGGGTTGAAGATCTGGAAGTGGGCCAGCGCGTGGCCTACACCATCCCGAACGGCGCCTACACGGAGGCCCGCGTGCTGGAGGCGCGCCATCTCGTGCCGCTGCCGGATGCGATCAGCGACGAGGTGGCGGCGGCTTCCATGCTGAAGGGGCTCACCGCCCGCTATCTTCTGCATGATTCCTACCCCGCCCAGAAAGGCGAAACGGTGCTCTTTCACGCCGCCGCCGGGGGCGTTGGGCTGATTGCCGGGCAATGGCTGGCGGCCATGGGCGTGAACGCCATCGGCACCGCGGGCGGGGCCGAGAAATGCGCCCTCGCGCGCGAACACGGCTATGCCCATGTGATCGATTACAAGGCCGAGGATTTTGTCGCCCGGGTGCGCGAAATCACCGGAGGCGCGGGCGTTGCGGCCAGCTATGACAGCGTCGGGCGCGACACCTACCCGGGCTCGCTCGAGGTGCTGAAAACCTTCGGCCATTTCGTGAGCTTCGGCCAGTCCTCCGGGCCGGTCACGGATTTCAGCCTTGCCGATCTCGCGAAAGGCTCCTTCACCGCCACGCGCCCGGTGCTCTTCCATTTCACCAATGATCGCCAATGGCTGCTGAAGGCCGCGGGCGAATTGTTCGATCTGATCGAAAGCGGCAGTATCCGCATCAACATCAACCAGCGCTTCACGCTCGCCAAGGCCGCCGAGGCCCACCGCGCGCTGGAAGCCCGCAAGACAACCGGATCAACGATCCTGATCCCCTGAACAAAGGAACACGAGATGGCAGTCGGAGACATCATCCACACCTGGTTCGAAGGTGAGTGGCACGAAGGCAATCCGGCGGTGATGAAGGCCGCCGATCACGGCACCTGGCTCGGCACGCTGGTGTTTGACGGCGCGCGCGCCTTCGATGGCCTGGTGCCCGATCTCGCGCCCCACATGGCGCGCGTCAACAATTCCGCCCGCGTGATGGGGCTCGAGCCCACCCACAGCACCGAAGAGCTGATCGCGCTGGTGCATGAGGGGCTCGCGCGCTTCGAGCCCGGCGCGCCGGTTTATATCCGGCCGATGTACTGGTCCACCGAGGGGGGGGCGGGGGTGGTCGTCGCCGATCCCGGCTCCACCGCCTTCTGCCTCTGCCTCGAACGGCTGCCGATGGCGCCCGCGGACGCCACGCAGACGCTCTGCCGCACGCGATACATCCGCCCCATCCAGGCGATGATGCCCGTCAACGCCAAGGCCGCCTGCCTCTATCCCAACAACGGGCGCATGCTGCGCGAGGCCCATGCGCGCGGCTACACGAACGCGCTTGTGGCCGATGCGCTCGGCAATGTGGCCGAAACCGCCACCGCCAATATCTTCATGGTGAAGGATGGCCGGGTGCTGACCCCGATCCCGAACGGCACGTTTCTCAACGGCATCACCCGCCAGCGCATCATCGGGCTCCTGCGCGCCGATGGCCAGGAGGTGGCGGAAACCACCCTCACCTTCGATGATTTCCTCGCCGCCGACGAGGTATTCATGACCGGCAACATCACCAAGGTGACGCCGGTCACGAAATTCGAGGATCGCGAATACGAGATCGGCCCCGTGGCCCGGCGCGCCCGCGATCTTTACTGGGACTGGGCGAAAGGCGAAGGCTGAAGGCCGCTCTCATCACTGGTCGATAAATATCCCCGCCGGAGGCAGGAAAGTTCGATGCCTCCGGCGGGAGTATTTTCGCCAAGATGAAACCCCGGCGCCCTCAGACGAGCGCGAAGATCCTGGCCGGGCCGCCCGAGCCGCCGCGATGCTTCGGCGCGCCGATCACCAGGGTGGCGCCGGCGGCGGGGACCTTGTCGAGATTGGCGAGGTTCTCGATGCCGAAACGCCCCGAGGGCAGCCAGGCGTAATGGGTGACGAAATCGGCCGAGGGGCCGTGATCGAGGGAAAGCGTATCCACCGCGATCGAGGTGGCGCCGGTTTCCTCCATCAGCATCTTCGCCGCCTCCACGTGGAAGCCGGGGAAGTGCATCTTGCCGTCGGCGTCGGCATTCCTGAACTTGTCCGTTGCCACATGCGCGGCCCAGCCGGAATGCATCGCCACGCAGGCGTTTTGCGGAATCTCCCCATGGGCGGCGATCCAGGCCTTGATGTCGTCGGGTGTTACCTGGGCATCCGGGTTTTCGGCGGCACGGGCGGCGATATCGATCACGCAGAGGGGGGCCACGAGCGTTTCCACCGGAATTTCATCCACCGAATTGCCGTCGGCGGAGAAATGCAGCGGGGCGTCGATATGGGTGCCGGTGTGTTCGTTGAGCGAAAGCTGGAACAGGTTGAAGCCATTCTCGGCGAAGTTGAACTTCTGCTCAATGCTGATGCCGGGCTGGCCGAAATAGGTGGGGAACTTGTCGTCATAAGCATGGGTCATGTCGGTGACGCCGCCGTGGCCCGCCGCGAGCGCCGCAGGGGCGCTGATGCCGGTTCCCACCGCCGCAACGGCCGCCCCCCCGGCAGCCGCCCTGAAGAAGGAACGGCGCGAGAGCATCTTTTCCTTCACAGCATTCATCACGCAGATATCGCACATGGTCTTTCCTCCCTGACTGTTTTCCGGTCAGCGCTCCGCGTTTCTGACCTTGCGCCAGATTAGCGGGCAGGCGCGGGAATGGAAGCAATTTTTACCGGGCGGTCATTTTCCCGCCGGCGCCATCGGGGCTGATCGGGAGAAGTGGTGGGTGATGAGAGACTCGAACTCCCGACATCTTCGGTGTAAACGAAGCGCTCTACCAACTGAGCTAATCACCCGTGCGGCGCGTGTTAGCCGAGCCGGCCCGCATGTGCAAGGGTTTTCGAAGGGCCGGAAGAATGGTGGGTGATGAGAGATTCGAACTCCCGACATCTTCGATGTGAACGAAGCGCTCTACCACTGAGCTAATCACCCGCAGGGCGCTATTTAGAACGGGCGGCGGCGCCTTTCAAGGGGGTTCGGGCCTGTGGCCTGCTGTTTTTCGCCCGCCGGATGCGGCAGGTGAAAACCTCGGCGTTTTCCTTCTCGCTCCTGCGCTTCACATCGAGCTTGCCGAAGGGCGGCAGATTGAGCTGCTCGCCGCGTGCCAGCGCCTCGCCCAGAATCGCCAGCACCGCCTCCACCACCGGCTTGGCATCCCGCTTCTTCTGCCCCGAGCGCAGCACGGCGGCTTCGATCAGCGCCTTCTTGCGCAGCACCGGAGCCGCATCTGGCGCCACTTTCTCCACTACTTTTCCCGCGGATGTTCCCGTCTTTCTTGCGCGCGCCATGTTTCCCCCTGAAATGACTGGCGCAAGCATAAGGGAATTGCGCGGATCCGGCCAGTTCCCCGCAATGGCCGCCATATATGCGGCCGCATATGCGGCCCCGCCGGCCCGGACCCGCGCCCGGGAATGCGCAAACGCGCCCCCGGGGGCGCGTTCCTTCCCTTCATCCGATGCAGTGCCGCTCAGTGCGCGACAGCCTCCTGGGCCTTCGCGGCTTCCTTGAGCGCCGCTTTCGCAGCCGCCTCTTCGGCCGCCTCATCCCATTCGATCGGCTCGGGCTTCTCGACCAGCGCGTGCTCGAGAACCTCGCGCACATGGCTGACGGGGATGATCTCGAGGCCTTCCTTCACGTTGTCGGGGATCTCGGGAAGATCCTTCCTGTTTTCTTCCGGGATCAGCACCGTTTTCACCCCCGCGCGCAGGGCCGCCAAGAGCTTCTCCTTCAGCCCCCCGATCGCCAGCACATTGCCGCGCAGCGTGACCTCGCCGGTCATGGCGACATCCTTCCTCACCGGGATGCCCGTCAGCACCGAGACGATCGAGGTCACCATGCCCACGCCGGCCGAGGGGCCGTCCTTCGGGGTTGCGCCCTCGGGCACGTGCACGTGGATGTCGATCTTCTCGAACACCGGCGGCTTCACCCCGATCTCGGGCGCGATGGAGCGCACGAAGGAGCTTGCCGCGTCGATCGATTCCTTCATCACGTCGCCGAGCTTGCCGGTGGTCTTCATCCGGCCCTTTCCGGGAAGCTTCAGCGCCTCGATCGAAAGGATCTCGCCGCCGACGCTCGTCCAGGCCAGCCCGGTGACAACACCCACCTGATCTTCCTTCTCGGCCACGCCGTAGCGGAATTTCTTCGCGCCCAGCAGATCCTCGAGCATCCCGGGCGTGACATGCAGCGCCTCGGCCTCCCCCTTGACGATCTTCGTCACCGCCTTGCGGGCCAGGCGCGCGATCTCGCGCTCGAGGTTGCGCACCCCGGCTTCGCGGGTATAGGTGCGGATGATCTCCATCAGCGCCTCGTCCGAAATCGAGAATTCCTCGGGCTTCAGCCCATGGTTCTTGATCTGCTTGGGGATCAGGTGCTGGCGCGCGATCTCGGCCTTCTCCTCCTCGGTGTAGCCGGCAAGCGGGATCACCTCCATGCGATCCAGAAGCGGCCCCGGCATGTTGTAGGTGTTGGCGGTGGTGAGGAACATCACGTTCGAAAGATCATATTCCACCTCGAGGTAGTGATCGACGAAAGTGGCGTTCTGCTCGGGATCGAGCACCTCCAGCATCGCCGAAGCCGGATCGCCGCGGAAATCCTGGCCCATCTTGTCGATCTCGTCGAGCAGGATCAGCGGGTTGGTCGTCTTGGCCTTTTTCAGCGCCTGAATGATCTTGCCGGGCATCGAGCCGATATAGGTGCGCCTGTGGCCGCGGATCTCGCTTTCATCGCGCACGCCGCCGAGCGAGATGCGGATGAATTCGCGCCCCGTAGCGCGCGCCACCGACTTGCCGAGGCTCGTCTTGCCAACGCCCGGCGGGCCGACGAGGCACAGGATCGGCCCCTTCAGCTTGCGCGAGCGCTGCTGCACCGCGAGATATTCGACGATGCGCTCCTTCACCTTCTCGAGCCCGTAGTGATCCTGATCGAGGATCTTCTGGGCGCGGTCGAGATCCTTTTTCACGCGCGATTTCACGCCCCAGGGCAGCGCCAGCAGCCAATCGAGGTAATTGCGCACCACGGTTGCCTCGGCGCTCATCGGGCTCATGCTCTTGAGCTTCCTCAATTCCGCCTCGGCCTTCTCGCGCGCCTCCTTCGAAAGCTTGGTATTGGCGATCTTTTCCTCGAGCTCGGCCAGTTCGCCGGCGCCCTCCTCGCCTTCGCCAAGCTCCTTCTGGATCGCCTTCATCTGCTCGTTGAGGTAATACTCGCGCTGGGTGCGCTCCATCTGGGTCTTGACGCGGGTCTTGATCTTCTTCTCGACCTTGAGCACGCTCATTTCGCCCTGCATCAGGCCATAGATCTTCTCCAGCCGCTCGGCCACGTCGAGCGTCTCCAGAAGCTCCTGCTTCTGGGCCACATCGACGCCGAGATGCCCGGCCACCAGATCGGCGAGCCTTTCGGGATCGCGGGTTTCGGAAATGGCGGCGAGCGCCTCTTCGGGGATGTTCTTCTTGATGCGGGCGTATTGCTCGAATTCCTCGGTGATCGAACGCACCAGCGCCTCGATGGTGGCGGGATCGCCCGCTTCTTCCTCCAGCACCTCGGCATGGGCCTCGAAGAAATCGGGATTGTCGAGGTAATCGACGATGCGCACACGCTCCTTGCCCTCCACCAGCACCTTCACGGTGCCGTCGGGCAGCTTCAGAAGCTGAAGCACATTGGCCAGCACGCCAACGCGGTAGATGCCGTCCGTATCGGGATCGTCAACGGAAGGATCGATCTGGCTGGCGAGCAGGATCGGCTTGTCATCGCGCATCACCTCCTCGAGCGCGCGCACGGATTTCTCGCGCCCCACGAAGAGCGGCACGATCATGTGCGGGAAAACCACGATATCGCGCAGCGGCAATACGGGATGGGACTGGATGAGTTTCTCGGTCATTCTGCTTCCTCGGGTCTTGGCTGCGGTTCCGCGCCGCGCTGCCAGTGTTTCATTTCTCGTTTCGGGCCTTTTCGGCCGCGCTCCGGCCCGGGGCCGGTCCTGTTTCGGGTATCGATTGAAAGAATGCCCAAGGGTGCGGGCGGGGGCAAGGGCTCAATCCCTCTTTCGGGCCAATTAACGCGACCGCCCCCCGGGCATTGGCCTTTCTGGCCGGGTCTGGTGTGAAGATGGGAACTGGAGCGGTATTTTCAAGATTGATTGTGCATGAATGCGCAATTTTTCATGCTTACCGGAATAATTGTGCATTCAGGCGAGAAATGTGGCGGAGAGGCGATTTCCGCCCGCAAATCACAGCGGAGCAATATCGCCCTCCGCCCTCAGCGCGTGGAATTGCGCCTCCCACTCGGCAAACCGGCCTTCGGCAATGGCCCGGCGCATGCCAGCCATCAGTTCCTGATAGTAATGCAGGTTGTGCCAGGTGAGCAGCATCGAACTGATGATCTCGCGGGCGCGGAACACGTGATGCAGATAGGCGCGGCTGTAACCCGTGCAGGCGGGACAGGTGCATTCCTCGTCGAGCGGGCGGGGGTCGTCCTGATGGCGGGCGTTCTTGATGTTGACCACCCCGCGGCGGGTGAAGGCCTGCCCCGTGCGCCCCGAACGCGAGGGCAGCACGCAATCCATCATGTCCACCCCCCGCTTCACCGCGCCGACGATATCATCGGGCTTGCCCACCCCCATGAGATAGCGCGGCTTTTCGGCCGGCAGCATTTCGGGGGCGTAATCGAGCACGCCGAACATCGCCTCCTGCCCCTCGCCCACCGCAAGCCCGCCGATGGCATAGCCGTCAAACCCGATTTCGATGAGTTTCTCGGCGCTTTCGGCGCGAAGCTCGCGTGAAACCCCGCCCTGCTGGATGCCGAAGAGCGCGTGGCCGGGGCGCTCCCCGAAGGCCTCCTTCGAGCGCTTCGCCCAGCGCATGGAAAGGCGCATGGCGCGCGCCACCTCCTCCTCTGGGGCGGGGAGCGCGGGGCATTCGTCGAAGCACATCACGATATCGGAGCCCAGAAGCTTCTGGATCTCCATGGAGCGTTCGGGGGTAAGGGTATGGCGGGAGCCGTCGATATGGCTGCGGAAGGTCACGCCCTCCTCGGTGAGCTTTCTGAGTTCGGCGAGGCTCATCACCTGAAAGCCGCCCGAATCGGTCAGGATCGGGCGCTGCCAGTTCATGAAGCGGTGCAGCCCGCCGAGGCGCGCGATGCGCTCTGCCCCGGGGCGCAGCATCAGGTGATAGGTGTTGCCAAGGAGGATATCGGCCCCCGTGGCGCGCACGCTTTCGGGCAGCATCGCCTTTACGGTGGCCGCCGTGCCCACCGGCATGAAGGCGGGCGTGCGGATATCGCCGCGCGGCGTGCGGATCACACCGCTGCGCGCGCGCCCGTCGGTGGCTTTCAGCTCGAATGAGAATTTCTGGCTCATGGCGCTCCGATACAGGCTTTGCGCGCGAATGCAAAGCCCGGCTCTGGACGCCGCACCTCCAGTAACCTATATCTTTTGTCAGGTAATCCGCATGAGGACGACATGACAGCCGAATCCCCCGAACATCTCGAAGGCACGCCCCTGATCAAGCCCTCGACAACCGATCATCCGCTCTACGAGAAGATCGTGGAGGCCTGCCGCTCCGTCTATGATCCTGAAATCCCGGTCAACATCTACGATCTGGGGCTGATCTACACGATCGAGATCTCGGACGAGGGCGATGTGGAGGTGCTGATGACCGTCACCGCGCCGGGCTGCCCCGTGGCGGGCGAGATGCCGGGCTGGATCGCCGATGCGATCGAGCCGCTCGAAGGGGTGAGGACGGTCAATGTCCAGCTTGTCTGGGAGCCGCCCTGGGGCATGGACATGATGAGCGACGAGGCCCGCCTCGAGCTCGGCTTCATGTAAGCGCGCACCCGCCTCATCGGTGCGCCCTGCCCCGCCCCCTTCAGCCCCCTTCAGCCCGCAAGCGCCAGCAGGCGGCGGCGGCGCGCCGGCGGCAGGGCGGATATCTCGAGCCCGGTGAAGACATGGAGCGTGTTCATTTCCCGGTCCACCACCGCATGATCGGATACCCGCCCGCCAAGCGAGATGTAGCTGCGCAGGAGCGGCGGCAGGGCACGAAGGGCGCGGCCGGGATCGAGGCCCGGCCCGCCCTGCTCCGGCTGGCGCGAGAACGGCGCAAACCGCAGCACCTCGGGTGCCTTGACGCGCGGGCGCCAGCGGCGCGGCGCGATGTGGCGGGCGCCCAGAAGCGCGAAGGCTTCCCTCTGGGCGGGCTGCGCCCCCCCTTCCCCGCCCGCGAAGGAAGCGCAGCCGAACATGAGCGCCACCCCCTCATCGCGCACGATGCGCGCCAGCCCCGCCAGCGCCATGCGCGGCACATCGGGATCATTGCTGCCCGGCGCCGTGCAGAAACGCCCCATTTCCAGCATCGCCCCCCGATGATCCGCGAGCGGGCGCAGATCGTAATGCAGGGCGGCATAGCCCGCACCGGCTGCCGCCTGCCCGTCGGGGTGGATGGTGAAGCGCAGGCACCCCAGCAGCCGGCCATCGGCGCGGGCTTCGATCAGCATGTGGCCCCAGCGGGAATCGAAGGCATCGCGATCGAGGGCCGGCCCCTTGCGGGCGGGAAAGAAGGCGCGGTGGCGCAGCTCCTGCGCGGCGCGCAGATCATCGCTCCCGGCCGCGAGCCGGAGCCTGTATCGCCCCTTTTCCAGAAGTGGCTTTTCCAGAAGTGGCATGGATTTCCTCCCGCGTGCTGGCGCAGATTTGAACGCCTGGCGCTTCATATGATGCGCGCGGCGTGGCAGACAAGGCGGCAGAAAGGCATATGGCCAGCCGCCGGCGGCGCGAGAAGGCATCGGGAAGGAGAAACACAATGGACAGGATCGTGAAATCGGACGAGGAATGGCGCGCACAGCTTTCGGATCTGGCCTACAGGGTCACCCGCAGACACGCCACCGAGCGCGCCTTCAGCCATGACGATTTCCCCCCCGGCCCCGGAATCTTCCGCTGCATCTGCTGCGATCAGCCGCTTTTCGATGCGCGCGCCAAGTTCGATTCGGGCACCGGCTGGCCGAGCTTCTTTCAGCCGATCGCGCCCGATGCTCTGGGCGAAAGCGAGGATCGGCGGCTGTTCATGAAACGCACCGAGGTGCATTGCGCGCGCTGCGATGCGCATCTGGGGCATGTCTTTCCCGATGGCCCGCCGCCCACCGGCCTGCGCTACTGCATCAACGGCGTGGCGCTCAGATTCGAGCCGGCGGATGAAGGTGGGAGCGGCTGAAATCTCCGCACCTTGCGGTGCCATGGATCGTGTCGTGTCTGATCGATTTTCCCCCGCCCGGGGCGCAGAGCGGCCCGGGCATGCGCCCGCCCGCCCACCATCGGATGCACCAGAGGATCCCGAGAATCCGATCAGGGCCGCCTTGCAGCAGTGCCGCCCGCCATTGCCGATCGCCGCTACTGATCGCCCAGGATATCGCCGGCGCGGATATTGCCGATATTGCCCAGAAGCTGGCGGATGAAGCTTATGCCCTTGATGTTGCTGTCCGTCACGCGGCGGGAAATGGGCACCACCCGGCCATCCTCGAGCGTGAAGCGCTCCACGTTCTGCACCACGCCCTGCGAATCGAAGGAAATGGCCACCAGCTGGCGATCGATCTCCCGGGGCTCGTTCATGGCGAAATGGCGCCAGCGGCTCTGGACGTAATACCACCGGTCATCCCTTTTCACGCCATAGGTCGTGGGGCTGCCGATTTCCTCGGCCACGCTCTCGCGCGTGCTCACGCCGACGACGATGTTTTCAAGCTCGGAATCATCGGGCACATAGCCATGATTGCGGTAAACGGCGCTGCAGCCGGCTAGGGCAAGCAGCAGCAATCCGGCCACGCCCCTTCTGAAATACACGAACAATTCCGACATCCCCGTCCCTTGCAAAGCTGGCAACCCGCTCCTATCCGGCTTACAGAAGGATTGGCAGCGGTTCAAGAATGGAAGCAGCGCACGGATGAAGAAGGATCGCCAGAAAACGCCCGACGGGGCCAAGGATCAATCGCCCGGGCGCGATGCGCGGGCACATGCCGCTTCTCCCCGCCGCCTGCGGGTAAGCGCGCTCGATCCCGAAAACCCGACCCCGTTCCGCTTCGAGCCGGATGCCGCGGAGCGCGCCGAAATCGCCGCGCGGCTGGGGCTCGAGAAGCTGAAAAAGCTGCGCTTTCAGGGGCATGTGGAGGCGGAAGGCGCGGAAGACTGGCGCCTTGACGCCATGCTCGGCGCAACCGTCGTGCAGCCCTGCGTGGTAAGCCTCGAGCCTGTGACCACAAGGATAGATGCGCCCGTCACCCGGCGTTACCTCAGGGAGTTGGCCGACCGCGAAGCGGAGATCGCGGCCAGCGGCGCGGGCGAGGAGGGCATCGAGATCCCCGAAGATGACAGCGCCGAGCCGCTCGGGCGCGATATCGACCTCTGGGAAGTGATGATCGAATCCCTCGCCCTTGCCCTGCCGGACTATCCGCGCAGCCCCGGCGCCGCGCTGGAAAAGGGCGAATACGCGCCCCCCGCAAGCGCCCCGCAAGCGCAGGAAGAGCCTCGCGAAAACCCCTTCGCGAGCCTCGCCGCCCTGCGCCGCAAGCTCGATGGCGAGGGCAACGGCGGCGGGGGGAACGATGCCTGAACCCGCCCGGCGCAACCGGCCGCATCCATGCCGCGAAACCATGCCGCGAAACAGGCGCCGCGGGGGTAACGCCATTGCGATGAAACGCGATCAAGAAAGCGCTTGCACTGCGGCGGATTCGCAGTATGTTCCCGCCCTCGCTCACATCAGGCTTGGCAGCGGCTTCGCAAAGGCGTATGACGCTGCGATAACATGAACCGGGGCCCGTCCCCAAACTGCAAATCGGGGCCCGCCCCCATCTATCCGAGGTTGAGACATGGCTGTCCCTCAGAACAAGGTCACGCGTTCGCGCCGCAACAATCGCCGTTCGCATGATGCGCTGGTTGCCGCAAACCCGGCCGAATGCCCCAATTGCGGCGAACTGAAGCGCCCGCATCACGTCTGCGCCGCCTGCGGCCATTACGACGAGCGCGAGGTCGTTTCCCTGGTTGACGAAATCGACCTGGACGAAGACGACGCCGCATAAGCCGGCGCCTGGCGGTGCGGCATGAATGACCGGCAGCAAAACGCGCCCGGCAGGCCCGCAGAGGGCCGGATTGTCATTTCCGTCGATGCCATGGGCGGCGATCGCGGGCCGGTGGCCGTTGTCGCCGGGATGGCCGACAGCGCCGCGCGCCACCCGGAGCTCGACTTCATCGTGCATGGCGATGGCAAGGAGCTCGAGCGCCTGATCTCGAGGCGCAAGGGCCTCGCCGGGCGCTGCGATATCCGCGCTGCCGAGGGCGTCGTCAGCATGGACGACAAGCCAAGCCAGGTGATGCGCAACGGCAAGGGCACCTCCATGTGGTCCGCCATCGAGGCGGTGCGCCAAGGCGATGCGGCGGCGGCCGTTTCCTGCGGCAACACCGGGGCGCTGATGGCGCTCTCGATGCTGCGCTTGCGCAAGCTGCCCGGCGTCAACCGCCCCGCCATCGCCTGCCTCTGGCCCTCGCGCAATCCCGGCGGCTTCAACATCATGCTCGACGTAGGCGCCGATATCCGCGCCGACGAGCGCGATCTGATGCAATACGCGCTGATGGGCGCCTCCTATGCGCGCAACGGCCTCGGCATAGCGCGCCCCCGCATCGGGCTCCTCAATGTCGGCACCGAGGAATTCAAGGGCCGCCCCGAGCTGAAGCTTGCCGGCGATCTGATCGAGGCCAGCGCTCCCAGGGGCGATTTCGATTACGTGGGCTTCGTGGAAGGGGGCGATATCCCGTCGGCCCGGGTGGACGTTATCGTGACCGACGGCTTCACCGGCAATGTGGCGCTGAAAACCGGCGAGGGCACGGCCACCCTGATCCGCGAATTCCTGCGCGAGGCCTTCAAGGCCACCCCCCTTTCGCGCATCGCCGCGCTCCTTGCCATGACCTCCCTGCGCCGCCTCGCCCGGCGCATCGATCCCCGCCGGGTGAACGGCGGGGTGTTCCTCGGCCTCAACGGCACGGTCGTCAAATCCCACGGCAGCGCCGATGCCACCGGCGTTTCCGCCGCCATCGGGCTGGCGCTCAGGCTGGCGAAATCCGGCTTCTCGCAAAAACTCGCGGCGCGGGTTGCATCCGCCAATCAGGCGGCTGAAAATGCGGGCGGGGAAACAGGGGAGCAAAACGGGGCATGACAGGACGCGGCATGACAACGGGAGCGGGTGACTTCGCATGACGACACGGGCCGTGGTGAGGGGCGTCGGGCATTACCTGCCCGAGCGGATTGTCCCCAATGCCGAATTCGAGAAAAGCCTCGACACCTCGGATGAATGGATCCGCAGCCGCTCCGGCATCGAGCGGCGCCATTTCGCCGCCGAGGGGCAGACGACCTCCGAACTCGCCACCCGCGCCGCACGC
>WFVA01000080.1 GCA_015491895.1 Albidovulum sp.
CCGCCCCTTCGAAAGCGGGATCGATGATGCGGCGCTGGCGCTCCCATTGCGCGCCGTTGGTCACGAAAACAGAGCGGCCGAGCAGCGGCTCGAGCCCTGCGCGGATGCGGTTCGATTTCGGGAAATCCCCCGGGCGCTCGCGCAGCACGAGGCGCAGGAGATCGGGATCGTTGATCATGTAGGAGCGGAAGAAGGGGGTGCGGAATTCCGCCATCCAGGCGCGGTAGAGCCGTGCGGGCTGGGCCGAGAGGATATCGCGGCGAAACAGGCGCAGATAGCGCCAGAGCGAAACCCGATCGGGGCGCGCGGGCGGCTTCGGGGGAAGCTTCGGGGATGCCTTGGGATCACGACTCATGGCGCCATGCCCGTATGCGGAGAGAGCGGCGTATCGATCAGGGATCTCGAGGGCTTGCGGCCTCTGTAACGCCCGGCCAGGCTCTTCGGGCCTGCGGTGATGCGGAAGTAATCGTAGTCAAAGGGGCGATCGAAGGCGCAGAGATACTGGAAATGGAGCCGGAAGAAGCGCCAGCGCAGGCGGCGCCAGCGCTCGGGGCTCAGCGTCTGGCTGAAGGCGGCGGAGATCACCAGCGGCCAGCGCCTGGCGCGCGGCGCAACCCCGCTCACCGCCACCGGATCGCAAAGCGCAAAGCAGCAGCCGTCCCCCGGCGCGGTGACATCGAGCCAGAAGATCCCCTCGGCGCGCGAGAGATCATGGAGATCGCGGCGCAGGGCCTGGGCACGCGGGAGGAAGGAAACCATAGGCACCACATTGCCAAGCGTGAGAAGGGAGAGCGCCGGGCCATCATCGCCGCGCCCGCCCCCGGCCTCCATTCCGCGCCCGCGCAGCACCTCGGCCAGCACCGATACGGCCATATGCGCGCCGGAGCTGTGGCCCACCAGAAGCACCTCGTCCACTTCGGAATCGAGCGCGGCTTCGATCCGGCCCGCAAAAAGGCGGATCTGATCCGCCAGTTCGGGCGGATAGGCGCCGAGGCGCGAGGCGCTGTAGGCATAGTCATGCATCAGGTAATGGGCATAGAGATGGCGGTCGAGGCGGCGAAAGAGGCGCAGGAGCAGCACCAGGAGCAGCGCCGCCACGGGCAGGCCGAGCCAGGGCGAGATCACGCGCCCCAGAAACAGCCCCGCCCCTCCGGCAACGAGCAGCGCGACGAGAAGCTGGAGAAGCAGCATGACGACCGGATAGAGCGCGGCGATCACCGGCCCCTTCCTGAGCCGCATCAGGCGGGCAAGCGCCCCGCTTCGGACATAGACCCAGGCGGTGCGCAGCAGCATGGCATAGGTGGCGGGCAGGGATCTGTTCATCGAACCGCGCACCAGATCGGACCACTCCAGCACCTCGAAATCGGCGATCGCCTCTCCCCCTTCGATCCGCCCCCTGACGCGCCAGCCGAACCCCTCGGCAAAATCCTCGCGCGGGAGCATCTCGATCCCGTAGCCGGAAATCTCCGCCTGAGCCCGGGCCTCCTTTCGGTAAAGCTCGCGATAGCGGCGCGCGGGAAACGGATCATAGCCCGGCAGGTAGAAAACCCGCCGCCGCTGCACTGCCGTTTTGCTGCCTGCCTTCACCAGATGCCCCGGTTTGCCTGATGCAGGCAATCTAGGGCGTAGCCTCACAAACCACAAGCCACCAGCGCAATCCTCGCGAGATATCAATGGCTTGGAGCGCGCCGCACAGGGTGGCCCCTTTACAAGCGGCCCGAGCCATTGAGATGAAACGAGGATCGCGCCCTTCGGGTTTGGCGGCTTGCGGTTTATGGGTCTGCGCCCTGACGGCAAATGAAGCCTGCGCAAATGGCTCTTCTCAGCCTACCGCGGCAAGAGCGGGAAACTTCTCGATCAGCCAGCGGGAAAACTCCGCGAAACCACCCGTGAGCAACAGGAGCCCGACGGTATAGAGCAAAATCCCCATGATGCGCTCGATCCTGTCCATGTAGCGCTTCATCCAGTTCATCAGCCCCATCGAACGCTGGATGAAGACCGCCGCGAGAATGAAGGGGATGCCGAGCCCGGCGGCATAGATGGCCATCAGCACCATGCCCCGCCCGATCGAGGCCTCGGAGGCGGCGAGCGTGATGATGGTGCCGAGCTGGGGGCCGATGCAGGGCGTCCAGCCGAAGGCGAAGGCGAGGCCCAGCACATAGGCCCCGAAGCTCGATCCGCCCTGATCGCCGGCATCGAGGCGCATGTCGCGATCAAGCAGCGGGATGCGGAAGATGTCGAGGAAATGGAGCGCGAAGACGATGACGACAACCCCGCTGATCTTGGAGAAAAGCTCCTGATTTTGCAGGAAGAAGGCCCCGAAGGCCGAGGCCGAGAAGCCGAGGAAGAGGAAAACCGTGGAAAGCCCCATCACGAAGAAGATCGCCGGGAGGATGGTGCGCCTGGCCTTCTTCCCTTCCGTCATCTCCTGCATGCTGATGCCGGCCATGTAGGCCAGATAGGGCGGCACGATCGGCAGCACGCAGGGGCTGATGAAGGAAAACAGCCCCGCCAGCAGCGCAATGAACATGCCCGGCAGCAGCGCCGCATCTATGAGATCTATTCCAAACATCTTGTATCCTCTGTTTCCCCCTCATAAGGGGCCGGCAAGGGCAGGTCACGGGTTCCTGTTGTCACATTTGCGTGGACAAGCGCAATCCCTCTGCGTATTCCCGGCCCCATGAGCGAGGAAACCGAATGGGACGAAGAGCTTGACGCGCGCGGCCATCTCTGCCCGATCCCCGTGCTGAAGGCGCGCAAGAAGCTGAAATCCATGGCGAGGGGGGAGGTGCTGCGCCTTCTCGCGGATGATCCGGCCGCCGTGATCGACGTGCCCCATTTCTGCGCCGAAGCGGGGCACGAACTGCTCGATTCACGGGAGGCAGGCGAGGGCACCCCCCTGCACAGCTACCTGATACGCAGGGGGTAGGCTCACGCCCCGCCTGTCTGGAAAACGCTGACGAACACCCCTTCCATTACCGGTCCATGAATATCCCCGGGGGGGGCGGGAGCCGGGAGGAAGGCAGGCAGCCCCCGCTCGGGACTCGTCACGCGCAAGGGAATGGAAACACGCCGCCCGTCAGCCCCCGAAGGCCCACCAGCCCTTTTTCTTCGGCTTCTCCGCCTGATCCGCCTGGCCGGCGTCCGCCGTCTCATCCGCGCTGACAGGGACTTCTTCCAGCGGATTTTCCGCTGATCCGCCCCCGGAGATGGAAGGCACCGGTTCGCCATTGGCACCGCCGCCTGACGGCTCGGGCTCCGGGACAGAGACGCTGCCTTCCTGCCCCACCGCGATCAGTGGCTTCTCAGCCGCTTCCTCAGCGGCCTTTTCAGCTTCCACCTTTTCCGGCTCTGCTTCCGGCTCCGCCTTCTTTCGGCTGCGCTTGCGCGGCACAGGCTTTTTCTTCACGGGCTTTTCCAGCTCTTCGGCAGGTTCGGCACTTTCCACAGCGGCCTCAGCATCGGGCATATCCGCCGCGGACGCATCCCCTGCAGGCTCTTCGCCCCCGGCACTCTCCTCCACCGGCTTTGCCGCCTTGCGCCGGCGGGTGCGCTTCCTTTTCGGCGCCTCTTCCTGCGCGGGCTCGCCCTCTCCGGCCTTCTCGCCCTCCTCTGCGGCCTCTGCTGTCTCTTCCGCAGCCGGCGCGGCCTCCTCGCCAGCCGCCTTCTTGCGCCGACGGCTGACCCTGCGCTTCTTCGTCTTCTCCTCCACCCCTTCGGGCGAAGGCCCCTCGCCCTGCACGGCCGCCTCGCCGGCATCGGCCTGCTGTGAGGCGGATGGCTCGTCATCCGCGGCAGCGGCGTCAGTCCCCTCGCCTGCACCGGCACCCGCTTCGGCGCCGGGCGCGTCCTCTGTTTCGGCTCCGGTCGTAGCCTCCGGCGCGGCCTCCGCCGCCCCTTCACCACTGCCGGCGCCGCCGCCGCGGCGGCGGCGCCTGCGGCGGCGGCGCTTCTTCGGCTGCGCTTCGGCTTCTTCCGCCTCCGGCGCCTCCTCGATCGCCTCCGCCTCTTCCCCCGGCTCCATGATGGACGCATCAATGGAGACCACCTCCGCGGAAGGCGGCGCCACGACGCGTGTCGCCGTCTTGAATTTCTCCAGCGAGAAATCCGGGCTCACGAGCGAGGGATCGGCCTCGAGGCGCACCGAAAGGCCGTAACGCTCCTCGATCTGGGCAATATGCTCGCGCTTGTTGTTCATCAGGAAATTGATGATCCCGACAGGCGCCTTCAGCAGCACCTCGCGCGAACGCCGCCGCACGCCCTCTTCCTCGATCTGGCGCAGGATCGAAAGCGCCAGGTTGTCGTCCGAGCGGATGAGGCCGGTGCCGTGGCAATGGCTGCACAGCTGGGTGGTGGTTTCGATCATGCCGGGGCGCAGGCGCTGACGGCTCATCTCCAGAAGCCCGAAGCCCGAGATCCGGCCCACCTGGATGCGGGCGCGGTCATGCTTGAGGGCTTCCTTCAGGCGCTTTTCGACGGCGAGATTGTTGCGCCGCTCGTCCATGTCGATGAAATCGATCACGATCAGGCCGGCGAGATCGCGCAGCCTGAGCTGGCGCGCCACTTCCTCGGCCGCCTCGAGATTGGTCTTGAGCGCGGTTTCCTCGATCGAGCCTTCCTTGGTGGAACGGCCCGAGTTCACGTCGATCGCCACAAGCGCTTCCGTCACCCCGATCACGATATAGCCGCCGGATTTGAGTTGCACCGTGGGGTTGAACATCCCCGCGAGATAGCTCTCCACCTGATAGCGGGCGAAAAGCGGCAGCGGATCGGTGTATTGCTTCACGTTCTTGGCGTGCGAAGGCATGATCATCTTCATGAAATCCTTCGCCGTGCGATAGCCCTCTTCGCCCTCGACAAGCACCTCGTCGATCTCGCGGTTGTAGAGATCGCGGATCGAGCGCTTGATGAGGTTGCCCTCCTCGTAGATCTTGGCCGGCGCGATGGATTTCAGCGTGAGCTCACGGATCTGCTCCCAGAGCCGCTGGAGATACTCGTAATCGCGCTTGATCTCCGCCTTGGTGCGCTTGGCGCCCGCGGTTCGGATGATCAGCCCGGCGCCCTCGGGCACCTTGATCTCATTCGCGATCTGCTTGAGCTTCTTGCGGTCCGCCGGATTGGTTATCTTGCGGGAAATGCCGCCGCCGCGCGCCGTGTTGGGCATCAGCACGCAATAGCGCCCGGCGAGGCTGAGATAGGTGGTCAGCGCCGCGCCCTTGTTGCCGCGCTCCTCCTTCACCACCTGCACCAGCATGATCTGGCGCACCTTGATCACTTCCTGGATCTTGTAACGGCGCGGGCGGGGCTTGCGCGGCGGGCGGATTTCCTCGGGCGAGTCATCATCCGCGACCGCCTCGATCTCGTCATCCTCATCATCGGAGGCCTCATCATCGGATGCCTCATCATCGGGGGCCGCTTCCTCTTCCCCCGCGATCTCCTCTGCGTCCTCCCCGGCCTTCACCTCATCGGCCTCGGAAGCCGCCTCCCCTTCAGGGGCAATGCCCTCGGGGCTCTCGGGGCTCTCGGCCTCGCTGCCGGCCGCCGGCGTCTCCACCGGGGTTTCGCCCACAAGCTCCATGGGCGAACTGCCCTCGATATCCTCTTCCCCTTCTCCGAGATCGACGACATCGAGAGCAGAGATTTCCTCCTGCACGACGGCATCATTGGCTTCCGCCTTCGCCGCCCGCCCCCGTCCGCGCGAACGGCGCCGGCGCGCCGGTTTCCTGCGCCCCTCTTCCTCTTCTTCGTCTTGCGCCGCGGCGAGGGCCTTTTCCTCGGCCAAGAGCGCCTCGCGGTCGGCTACAGGGATCTGGTAATAATCCGGGTGGATCTCCGAAAAGGCAAGGAAGCCATGCCGGTTGCCGCCGTAATCGACGAAAGCCGCCTGCAGCGAGGGCTCGACCCTCGTGACCTTTGCCAGATAGATATTGCCAGCTAGCTGGCGCTTGTTCTCGGATTCAAAATCGAATTCCTCGACCTTGGTTCCGTCAACCACGACAACGCGGGTCTCTTCCGCGTGCGTGGCGTCGATGAGCATCTTTTTAGCCATGTTTTCTCTTTGCATGACATCGGCGCGCATCCTCCGGGCGGAGCATTCGCTTCCCTGTCATGGCTTGTCTGGGCGAGCGCAGCACGGACAGACAGGGAAATGCCGGCATTTCCTGCCCTGCATCCCCCGAAATCTGGCCCTGTGCGTATCATCGCGGTTCTTTCTCTGACGCCCCGTGCGGGGCACCAACTCCTGTTACCCGGCCACATGCGGCAATCGGGCAATTCCCGGCCTTTCGGCCCAATCGGTCTGTTCTGAAATGCAATCTGGTCTTCTGCCTTGCCTCAGAAACAGCGAATCTTTATCCGGCACCCCTGTCCTCATCGGGCGGAACGCCTTGCAGATGAACATAAGGCCTATGGGCAGGAAATTACAATGGGTAATCGCCATCCCCGCGCCCGATCGCTCAAGACAGGCGCCAACCCCTTGCGATCAGGGCGCTTTTCCCGCCCGGAGATGTCCATCACTGATCGTGAAAATATCCCGGAGGTGAATTGCCCCGGCCCGCCGGCGCAAGAGGGGCTGGCCCCTTCACAGCCCTGCCACGCCCCGCCTCACGGACAAGCTCACAGATAATCCGATCGCTGCAGCCCGTATTTGGCCATCTTCTCGTTGAGCGTGCGGCGCGGGAGGCGCAATTCCTCCATCACCTTCACGATCGAGCCCTTGTGGCGGCGCATGGTGTTGTCGATCAGCATGCGCTCGAAGGCTTCCACATATTCCTTCAGCGGCTTGCCCTCGGAGGTCATCATCGGCTCGATTTCCTCGTTGTCGGCCATCAGGAGCGAGGCGATGGTTCCCGAGCCGCGCCGGCTCTGCAGCACCGCGCGCTCGGCGAGATTGATCAGCTGGCGCACGTTGCCCGCCCAGGGCGCCTGCAGAAGCTGCGCCGCCTCCTGGGCGGAAATCTCGGGCGCCTCGCAGCCGTATTCCTCGGCGAACTGCTCGCTGTATCGGGTGAACAGGGTGAGGATATCCTCGCCGCGCTGGCGCAGGGGCGGCAGGGTGACCCTGAGCGCGGCAAGCCGGTAGTAGAGATCGGGGCGCAGGGCATCCTCGCAGCTTTTCCCCTGCGATTGCTGGTTGCAGATCGCCAGGATCCGGGTTTCCGGCGGGGTTCCCTGATCGTTGATCCAGGTGAGAAGGCGGGCCTGAAGCTGGGGCGGGAGCGCATCGACATCCTCCAGCACCAGCGTGCCGCCGCGCGCCTCCTCGACCATGGGAATACAGGAGCCGTCAAGCACCGGGCCGAACAGGCGGCGGGCGAGCTCCTCCTCCTCGTAGGCCGCGCAGGAGATCAGCGCGAAGGGCTTTCCCGCCCGCGCGCCGGCGGCGTGGAGCGCATGGGCCACGAGGGTCTTGCCGGTGCCGGTCTCGCCATCGATCAGCACATGGCCGTCGGCCTGGCCGAGATCGAGGATATCCTCGCGCAGCCGCTCCATCGCCGGCGATGTGCCGATCAGCTTCTTCATGATCACCGTGCCATCGCCAAGCTCTCGCCTGAGCGCCCGGTTGTCGAGCGTCAGCCTGCGGGCCTGGGTCGCCTTCTTGGCAAGGGCCGTCATCTGATCGGGGTTGAAGGGCTTTTCGAGAAAATCGAAGGCCCCGACCCGCATCGCCTCCACCGCCATCGGCACATCCCCATGGCCGGTGATCATGATCACCGGCAGGTTGCGATCGATGCCCATGAGGCGCTTGAGGAAGGTCATGCCGTCCATGCCGGGCATCTTGATATCGCTCACCACGGCGCCGGGATACTCCGGCCCGAGCGCCTTCAGCGCTTCCTCGGCGCTGGCGAATGTCTCGGTTTCGAAGCCCGAAAGCGCCAGCCACTGGCTGATGGACTGGCGCATGTCCTGCTCGTCGTCAATGATCGCGATCTTCATGGCCTGGGCCATATCATTTCCCCCACTTCGTTTCGTCAGTCCCGAAATCCGGATTTCCCGCCCGCAAGCGAACGCATCCCCCTCACTCCGCCGCCTGCATGCCGCCTGCGCCTTCCTCTCCCTCCGCCTCGCCCGCGAGGGGAAGGGTCACCTCGAACAGGGCGCCGCCGCCCTGCGCGTTGCGCGCCGTCAGCCTGCCGCCGAAATCGTTCACGATCCCGGAGGAGATGGCAAGGCCGAGGCCCACGCCGTCACCGGGCTGCTTGGTGGTATAGAAGGGCTCGAACAGGCTCTCGAGATTTTCGATGCCGGTGCCGTTGTCGCGCACCGAGATGGTGGCCATGTCGCCACTGGCGAGCAGGATGTCCACCTGCGGATCCTTCACCCCCTTGGTGGCATCGAGCGCGTTGCGCAGGAGATTGACGATCACCTGCTCGAGGCGCACGCGATCGGCGAGCACGATCACCGGCTCGCGCGGCAGGGTGCGGGTGATCTTCACGTTGCGCTGGCGCAGCTGCGGCTCCATCATGGCGATCGCGCCGTCCACCGCATGGCGCGCGTCCAAGGGCTCCAGCTGATCGCCGCCCTTGCGGGCATAGCTCTTGAGCTGGCGGGTGATGGCGCCCATGCGCTCGATCAGATCATCGATGCGCTGAAAGGCCGAAACCGCCTCCTCGACCCGCTTGCGCCGCAGCAGCAGGCGCGCGCCGGCGAGATATGTCTTCATCGCCGCGAGCGGCTGGTTGAGCTCGTGGCTGACAGCGGCCGACATCTCCCCCAGCGCCGCCAGCTTCGAGCTTTGCGCCAGGCTCTGCTCGGCCACCTCGAGATGCTTTTCCGCCCGCTTGCGCTCGGCGATCTCCTGCTGCAGGCGCTGATTGAGCGCGCGCAGTTCGGCGGATTCGCGCTGGAAGATGCGCGAACGCGAAACCGCCCGGCGCGACATCAGATAGAACCCCATCGCGATCAGCACGGCAAAGGCCATGATCTCGAGCGCCAGCACGGCATTCACCCGCTCGCGCACCGAGGCGTAATTGGTGAAGGAGGTGATCGTCCAGCCCCGGAAGGGGATCCGCTTTTCCTGGCGCATCAGAGCCTTGCCGCTGATATAGGCATCCGCCGGCGGCATCGCCCAATCGGTCGTGGCCTGTATGGCGCGCTGGATCGCCGAGGGCGGAGAGCGCAGGGCAAGCGCCTCCTCTTCCTTCAGGCCGCGCCATTTGGGCTCGGTCGAGAGGATGATCCGCCCTTCGCTGTCGGTCACCATCACCGCATCCGAGATCCCCGCCCAGGCGCTTTCGAACTGTCCCAGATCCACCATGGCGACGATGACGCCGATCGATTTTCCCGATACCTCCATCTTGCGCGAATAGGCGAAATCAAGCCCGCCATTCTGACTTTCGCTGACGGTGAAAACCGTATCGTTGCCGCGCAGGGCCTCGATGAAGAAGGGGGAATTCCTGAAAACCGCGCCAAGGAGATTGCGGTCCGAGGCGGCAACGACCCGCCCGCTGTGATCGAGCAGCATGAGGGATTTGACCCCGATTTCATCCAGATATTCGATCAGGCGGCTGGAGCTTTGCGAGAAATCCCCGGAATTCAGCGCCCCGATGAGCGCCGGATCGCGCGCCAGGAGCCTGGGCACGATGGAGCTTCGCTTCAGTTCGCTCAAGAGGTTGCCGGTGTAGAGCGCGAGGCGCAGATTGGCGCGGTTGCGCGTGGTTTCGTTGAAACGTTCGGTCAGCCAGAGATTGGAAACATAGATCAGGGCAATGGCGAGTATCACGAAGGCGGGTACGAGCAGGCGCAGCAGCCAGCGCCTGCGCCGGCGCGCAGCATCCGCCCCGCCCCCGGCGCCCGCCTGGCCACCGCGGGCCGTGCCCCCGGCGCCCTGATGCCTCTCTTCATCCTTCATGAGGCGAATCTATGCCGTAACCCCCCGCGCCTCAAGCAGCGCGCGGATCATTGCCTCTGCGCCGGCAGTAATCGGCCAATTTCAGCCATGCGGCCGGGCGGCGCGCACCATCCGCGCCATGCGCGGGGGAAATTCCGTGCCCTCGGGCGAAGCCGGTCTCAGGCCGGTTCCAGAACCGCCTCGAGCCCCTTGAAAAGCGCGAGGCCGTCGGTGCCGCCATGGGCCGGATCGGCGGCGCGCTCGGGGTGCGGCATCATGCCGAGAACCCGCCGGTTCTCGCTCAGGATCCCGGCTATGTCGGCAAGCGATCCGTTCGGATTTTCCACATAGGTGAAAGCGATCCGGCCCTCGCCGCGCAGACGGGCCAGGGTCTCGGAATCGGCGGTGTAATTGCCGTCGTGATGGGCAACGGGGATGGTGATCTCCGCGCCCGGCTCGTAGCGCGAGGTGAAGGCGCTATCGGCCGTTACCACCTTCAGGCCCACCGGCTTGCAGACGAATTTCAGCCCCGCGTTGCGCATCAGCGCGCCGGGCAGCAGGCCGGTTTCCGTCAGCACCTGGAAGCCGTTGCAGATCCCGATCACATAGCCGCCCGCATTGGCGAAATCCACGATCGCGCGGGAAATCGGCGAGCGCGCGGCGATGGCGCCGCAGCGCAGGTAATCGCCGAAGGAAAAGCCGCCGGGAATACCGATGACGTCAAGCCCCGCGGGCAGGCTCGTATCCTTGTGCCAGATCCGGCTGACGCGCGCGCCCGCCGCCTCGAACGCCACCGCCAGATCGCGATCGCAGTTCGAACCGGGGAATTCGATCACGCCCGCGTGCATCATTCCACCTCGATCTCGTAGCGCTCGATCACCGTGTTGGCGAGCAGCTTCTCGCACATCGCCTCCACCTTGGCGCGCGCCTTCTCGCGATCCTCGCCCGCAAGCGCGATCTCGATCACCTTGCCCTGGCGCACCCCCTCGACCCCACCGAAGCCGAGCGTGCCCAGCGCATGGCGGATCGCCTCGCCCTGCGGATCGAGCACCCCTTCCTTCAGCATCACCTTCACGATCGCCTTCATCAGCCTGCTTCCCCCGTCCTGCACCCCGGTTTGCGCGCCGGTTTGCGCGCCTCAGTTCACCAGCCGCGGCTTCGGGCTTTCGCCCAGTCCGTTCTTCGGCAGCACGCCGAGGCGGCGCGCCACCTCCGTATAGGCATCCGCGAGATCCCCGAGATCGCGGCGGAACACATCCTTGTCGAGCTTGCGGCCGGTTTCGAGATCCCAGAGGCGGCAGCTGTCGGGGCTGATCTCGTCGGCCACGATCAGCCGGTGGAAATCGCCATCCCAGATGCGGCCGATCTCGATCTTGAAATCCACCAGACGGATGCCGACGGCCAGCATCACCCCGGAGAGAAAATCATTGACCCTGAGCGCCAGCGCCACCATGTCATCGAGATCCTGCTGGCTGGCCCAGCCGAAGGCGATGATATGCTCCTCGCTCACCAGCGGATCGCCCAGCGCATCGTCCTTGTAGCAGAATTCGATGATCGGGCGCGGCAGGTGCATGCCCTCCTCGAGCCCGAGGCGCTTGCAGATCGAACCGGCGGCGTAATTGCGCACGATCACCTCGAGCGGGATGATCTCGACCTGGCGGATCAGTTGCTCGCGCATGTTGAGGCGGCGGATGAAGTGATTGGGCACGCCGATCGCCGTCAGCCCCTGCATGAAGAATTCGCTGAGGCGGTTGTTGAGCGCGCCCTTGCCATCGATCACGGCCTTCTTCTCGGCATTGTAGGCGGTGGCGTCATCCTTGAAATACTGCACCAGCGTGCCGGGCTCGGGGCCCTCGTAAAGGATCTTGGCCTTGCCCTCGTAGATCTTCTTGCGCCGCGACATCGCACCGGCTCCTTCATGCAACCTGGCAGCGCGGCCGAGTGCCGCCCCGCTCCCTTCGCTCCGAGCCTATACGGCAAGCCCCCCGCCGCCGCAAGAAAAGCCTGTGCGCCAGAAGCTGCGGCACTCTCCCGCACCAGAGGCGGCGAAGGATTTTCCGGCCGGGTCTTGCCTTGCGGCGGCGGGATGGGCATATCACCTGTAACGCAAGGAAACAGCCCGGAGAGGATCAGATGGATATTTTCGACGAACGCGAAAACGCCTTCGAAGCCAAGTTCGCCCATGACGCGGAGATGCAGTTCAAGGCCGATGCGCGCGCCAACAGGCATCTCGCCATCTGGGCCGCGGGGCTCCTGGGCAAGAAGGGCGACGAGGAGGAAGAGTATGTTCGCGAGGTGATCCGGGCCGATCTGCAGGAACCGGGCCATGACGACGTGATCGCCAAGGTCGTGAAGGATCTCGAAGGGATCGTCAGCGAAGAGGAAATCCGGGCCAAGCGCCGTGAACTGCTCAAGAAGGCCAAGGCGGAACTGCTCGAGGAAATCTGAGCGGCTCCGATTCGGAAACACGAGGTTCGGAAACACGAGGGCGCGCCATGAGCGGCGTGCCTTTTTTGTTGAAACCGTGGAGATTAACCTGCGGGAAACCAGGCCCTGCTACCCCTGAGCGAGATCCGTGATCTCCGCAGGAAGGGAGCAGACCTTGCACACCAGAAGAGCCTTCACCCTCGCCGCCCTTCCGCGGGGCACATTCCGGCAGGTTGGCAGGCAGCTGCTGATGCTCGCCCTTGCCATCGGCTTCGTCCTGCTTTTCCAGGAGCGCCTGCGCGCCCTCGACATGGCCGAGACCCTCGCCCTTTTTCATGCCGTGAGCCTGCCGCAATGGGCCGGTGCGCTGGTGGCCACGGCCGTGAGCTTCTGGGCCATCGGGCGGTATGACGGCGTGCTCCATCGCGCCCTCGGCACGGGTGTGGGAGAGCGAAGCGCCCGGCGCGCCGGCATCACCGCCATCGCCCTTTCCCAGACAATCGGCTTCGGGCTGCTTACGGGCACCCTCATCCGCTGGCGCCTCCTCCCGGAGCTGAGCTTCTGGCAGGCAATGCGCTTCTCGGCAATCGTCGCCCTTTCCTTTCTTCTCGCCTGGGCAGGGCTGACGGGAATCGCACATCTCCTGCTGCCAGGCAGCATTCCGGGGGCCGGCCTTGCGGGCCTAGCGGCCCTTGCAATCGGCGCGGCCGTCCTGTGGATTTCACTGAAGCGGCCGGAAAAGGGGATCTTCGGGATGCGCCTGCCCACCCTTCTGACGATGCGGGCGATGATCGCCCTGACCGCGCTCGATACATTCGCCGCCGCGATGGTTTTCCATGCCCTGCTGCCCGCCTCCGCCGATATCGGCTTTGCGGAATTCTTCCCCGCCTTTCTCCTCGCCTTCGGAATCGGCATGATCTCGGGCACGCCCGGCGGCATGGGCCCCTTCGAGATCACCCTGATCTCGCTTCTGCCGCATGTGGCACCGGAAACGCTCATGGCCGCGGCGATCGGCTACAGGCTGATCTATTTTGCCCTTCCCGCCATTCTGGCAATGCCGATCCTGGCCCTTGGCGCGAATGCGCGCCCCTGGCCGGATGCAAAGGCCATCGAAATGACGCCCGTCGCGCCGAACGCTCCCCTCCCGGCCCATGTGGACAGGCTGATCCACGATGCCCCCTTTGCCGAGGCACATTTCCTGCGCCAGGGCGACAAGAGTCTGCTGTCGCGCAGGATCGGCACGGCCCGCCTGATGGTCGGCAAGCTTCCCCAGACCCTCGTGGCCCTGCGCGCGCCGCTTGCAGGCAAGCCACAGGAGGCGCTCGCCATGCTGAGGCAGGCCGCACATGCAACAATGCGCATCCCCTGTTTGTACAAATGCGATGCCCGCATGGCCGTGGTGGCACGCAGGGCAGGCTTCCGGGTCCTGCCATGCGCGCGCGAGGCCTGGGTCGATCCGGGCTCTTTCAGGCTCGACATCCCCGGCAGGCGGCAGTTGCGGCGGAAGCTGCGCAAGGCCCGGGCCGGCCATGTCAGGGTCCTGGCCTCCGAGGGCCCTCTCCCCTTGGCCGATCTTTCCCGGATCAACAGCGCATGGACCCTTCGCCAGGGAGGAGAACGGGGATTTTCCATGGGCCGGTTCTGTCCGGGCTACATCCGGGGCCAGCGCATCTACATGGCCTATTGCGAAGGACGCCTGCAAGGTTTCATGAGCGTGAATGCCAATGCCCGTGAATGGGCGCTCGATCTGATGCGGCAGGAACGGGACGCCCCGGAAGGGACAATGCATGCGCTGGTAACGCAAGCCATCATGGACGCAAAGCATGCGGGATGCCGCCGCTTTTCCCTCGCGGCGGTCCCGCTGATGCCATTCACCCGCTCAAGGGCCTTCAAGGCCCTGCCGCGCCCCCTGCGGGAACGGATTGACGCGAAATTCAGGCGCATGGCGGGGGAAAAGGGCCTGCACCAGTTCAAGAATTCCTTCGCGCCCAGATGGCAGCCCCTCTATATTGCCGCCCCCGGCCCGGCTTCCCTGCTGATCGCGGCGCTGGACATTCATCGCCGGATATTCCATCCGCAACCCGCCCTCCATCATGCCGGCAAGGAGATCGCAGAAAGCGGATCCGCGCAACCGGGCGGGAAACCCGTTTCCGCCCCGGCGCCGATACCGGCTGGGCGGAGCGAGCACAAGATGGCCCCCCGATCCGGGAATGACGATATGGCAATGGGCAGCGAACCCCCGGCACGCACCGGAACCTGCCCCACCAGATCGCCCCGGCCGCCGGCGCTGCCCCTGATTTTTTCCGACAACCGCGCCTCTCCCTCTTCATGGGAAAGCAATACGGACTCATGAACCGGCTGAGGAGATCCAGGCATGATTGCCGGCGCATGATACCCCCTTCCCGCATTGCTTCGCGATGAGCGCCGCATCTTGCCCCTGCCTGCCGAACGTCCGCCGTCCGTCAGGAAGGGGAAGCGATACGCCCCACCCCTGCAGGGAGCACGCCCGCGGGCAGAAAAGGCTGCGGGTTCCGGGAAGGGCACCGCCCGGCGGGGAAGCGCGCCACACATTTCATCATCTTGCCCCCCTCATCATCATCATGACAATTATGCGTTTGCCATGACGGCCGCACCATGGCATTCCCTGCCCCGAGCGGATCCCGCGCCTGAGCGGGAGCATGGATTGCGGCCAGAGTACAAGCGATCTCGGAAAGGCAGGAACATGACGAACCCCCTGGAAAGGATGCTCTCGGAGCGGGACTGGATCCTCGCCGATGGCGCAACCGGCACCAACCTCTTCAACATGGGCCTCAGTTCCGGCGACGCGCCGGAATTGTGGAATGTCGAGCAGCCGGACAAGATCCGCGCCCTCTATCGCGGCGCGGTTGATGCGGGCAGCGATCTTTTCCTGACCAACACGTTCGGCGGCAATGCCTCGCGGCTGAAGCTCCACGACGCCCAGGGCAGGGTGCGCGAGCTTTCGCGCGCCGGGGCTGAGCTTGCCCGCGAGATCGCGGACGCTGCCGGCCGCCCGGTGATCGTGGCCGGCTCCGTCGGCCCGACGGGCGACATCATGGAGCCCATGGGTACGCTCACCCACCAGCTTGCCGTGGAGATGTTTCACGAGCAGGCGGAAGGGCTGAAGGAGGGCGGTGTCGATGTGCTGTGGCTCGAAACCATCTCCGCGCCGGAGGAATTCCGGGCTGCGGCGGAGGCCTTCGCCCTCGCCGGAATGCCCTGGTGCGGAACGATGAGCTTCGATACCGCCGGGCGTACGATGATGGGGGTGACTTCGGCGGATTTCGTCAGGCTTGTGGAAAGCCTGCCGAACCCGCCTCTCGCATTCGGCGCCAACTGCGGGGTCGGCGCGGCCGATCTCCTGCGCACGGTGCTCGGCTTCACCGCCCAGGGTGCCGAACGCCCGATCATCGCCAAGGGCAATGCCGGCATCCCGAAATACGAGCACGGCCATATCCATTATGACGGAACGCCGGAGCTGATGGCCGATTACGCGGTTCTTGCGCGTGACTGCGGCGCGAAAATCATCGGCGGCTGCTGCGGCACGACGCCCGAGCATCTGGCGGCCATGCGCGAAGCCCTGGAAACCCGCCCGCGCCGCGAGGGCCGCCCCACGCTCGAGGAAATAGCGGCCGCGCTCGGCGGTTTCTCCTCGGGCTCGGACGGAACGGACGGCAACGCCCCCACACCCCGCCGCACCCGGCGCAGGGGCCGCAGATGAGGCCGCGCCGCAGAGAAACGGCCGGCGCTGTCGTTCACCCTCCGGCCCATGTCGCATTCATGCCAGTGGCCGGCAGACGGGGTTGACACATTCGGGCATGGCAGATCGCGCAATGCGCCGGAAACCGGACCGAACGGCAAACCAACGGGAAGAAGATCATGGCTGACGAAGAAGATGACATCATCCTTTCGGAGCTTTCGGACGAGGAACTCGTCCAGCAGATGCACGATGATCTCTACGACGGCCTGCGCGAAGAGATCGAGGAAGGCGTCAATATCCTGCTCGAACGGGGCTGGGAGCCCTACCGGATCCTGACGGAAGCCCTGGTGGGCGGCATGGCGATCGTGGGCGATGATTTCCGCGACGGCATCCTCTTCGTGCCGGAAGTGCTGCTGGCGGCGAATGCGATGAAGGGGGGGATGGAAATCCTGAAGCCGCTTCTGGTGGAAACCGGCGCGCCGAAGATGGGCAAGATGGTGATCGGCACCGTCAAGGGCGATATTCATGACATCGGGAAGAATCTCGTCGGCATGATGATGGAGGGCGCCGGTGTCGAGATCATCGATCTCGGCATCAACAACCCCGTCGAGGATTATCTCGAGGCGCTGGAGCGAGAGAAGGCCGATATTCTCGGCATGTCGGCCCTGCTGACGACCACCATGCCCTACATGAAGGTGGTGATCGACACGATGAAGGAAAAGGGCATCCGCGAGGATTACATCGTGCTCGTGGGCGGCGCGCCGCTCAACGAGGAATTCGGCCGCGCGATCGGCGCCGATGCCTATTGCCGCGATGCCGCGGTTGCGGTGGAAACGGCGAAGAAATTCATGACCCGCAAGCACAATGCCGCATCGGCCGGATGATTCTGGCGCGGCGCGGGCGGCGCATCGGGCCGCATCGCTGCCTGAATAACCGCCGGGATGAGTGCCGGGATGGGCGCAGATGGAACCTGACGACATCACCCTTGCAAGCGAAGGCTGCTATCAGCCCGCGCAATCTGAGAGCGGCCGGATCCTGCTGATTGGCTGCGGCGCGCTCGCGCGCGAGATCCTGGCCGTCATCCGCGCCAATCGCCTCGCTCACATGGAGCTGCGCTGCCTGCCGGCGATCCTCCACAACACGCCCGAGCGCATCGTGCCGGCCGTGCGCGCCGCGATCGAGGCGGCGGGCGATGGATATGAAAGGATCTTCCTCCTCTACGGCGATTGCGGAACGGGCGGGGGCCTTGCCCGCCTCTGCGCGGAAATGGGGGTGGAGATGCTCGAAGGGCCGCATTGCTATGCGTTTTTCGAGGGCGTCGAAGCGTTCGCGGCCCACGGGGAGGAAGAGATAACCGCCTTCTATCTCACCGATTTTCTCGTCCGCCAGTTCGATTCCTTCGTGTGGAAGCCGCTCGGGCTCGATCGCCACCCCGAGCTTCGGGATGTCTATTTCGGCAATTACGAAAAGCTGATCTACATGGCCCAGACGGACGATCCCGCGCTCGACGAGAAAGCGCGCCGCCATGCCGGGCGCCTCGGCCTGGCCTATGAGCGCCGTCTCACGGGCTACGGCGATCTCGAAGCCTCACTCGCCCGCCTTGGCCGGAAGTGAGGCAGCCTCGCCGGCAAGAGCCCTTATGCGCTCAACCATGGCGCGCAGGCCGTTCGAGCGCTGCGCGGAAAGGTGATCGTCGAGCCCAAGGCGGGCAAGCTCGCCCGCGGCATCGACCTTCAGCACCTCTTCCACGCTCAACCCGTTGAACAGCGCCATGAGAACGGCGATCAGCCCGCGCACGATCATCGCGTCGCTGTCGCCGCGAAAACGGAAGACGGCGCCGGGCCCATCCCCCTCGATCTCGGGCATGAGCCAGACCTGGCTTGCGCAGCCCTCCACCTTCGTGGCCGGCACGCGCAATTCCTCCTCCAGAGGCGGCAGGGCCTTGCCGCGCTCGATCACGTAGCGATAGCGATCTTCCCAATCGTCCAGAAATTCGAAATCCCCGACGATTTCCTCGAAGGCTTCACTCGCCATGGCGCATTCTCCCCCATTGCGGGGCGAGGATTACCCCGCCCCGCGCCGAAACGAAAGCCTTTTCGCGCCCGCTCAGCCGGCAAGCGCCTTTGCCGCGCGCCCGATCCCTTCGGCAGCAGCTGATCCCACGCGCTGGAGCGTTTCATTGCGCCCCAGATCCTGGAAGCTCATCATCGCCTTGGGATCGAGGAAGCGCACGAGGCATTCGCCGGGCGCCGTTTCCTCCACCGTCACGTTGCAGGGCAGCATCATGCCGATTTCCGGCATCGCCTCGAGCGCCTGATGCGCCAGCCCCGGATTGCACGCCCCGAGGATCACATAGGGGCGGAAATCCACATCGATCTTCTTCTTCAGCGTCTTGTCCACGTCGATCCTCGTGAGAATGCCGAATTTCTCGGCCGCAAGCGCCTCTGTGACCTTCCCGATCACCTCTTCCATCGCCCCCCTGACCTTCACATCAATGCTGAAACCCTGGCTCATTTCCTTCATCCTCTCGGTTTGGTGGCGGGCAGATGCCCTGCAATCACGATCATGATTCACGCGTGTTCATGAGATCAGCCCTGGAACGAGGCTTTTCAAGCCTTGCGCTTTGGGATAATCCCACAAAGAGGCGAACGAGGGGGCCGCGAGGATGAAAACACCGATAACGATTGCGTTACTGAGCGCCTTCCTGCTGGCGAGCTGCGGCAATGGCGGCGGCTCCTTCGGCTCCGGCCTCAATCCCTTCGGCTGGTTCAAATCCTCCAGAAAGGGCAAGACGCTCGAATCCCGCGATCTCCCGAGCCTGCCCGAGGATGCCCGCGGGCTGGTGGAGCGGATCGTCACCCTGAAGGTGGATCGTGCGCCGGGCGGGGCGATCATCCGCGCCACGGGCCTGCCGCCCACGCAAGGGTGGTGGGATGGCGAACTGAAGCCGATGAACGGCGAACAGCCAATGGAGGGCGCGCTCGTCTATCGCTTCGTGATCGCGCCGCCGCCGGGCTTCGAGCCGGTTTCCACGCCGCGCTCGCGGATGGTGGTGGTTGCGCGTTTCGTTTCCGACAAGAAGCTCGAAGGCGTGCGCCGGATCATCGTGCAGGGCGCGCGCAATCAGATGGTGAGCCGGCGCTGATCGAGCCCGCCGGGCGGGCTGCCGGACAGCAAGGCCGGCGCCTCACCCCTTGACGGGCACCGTCACCACATCCTGCCCCTTCACCCGAAGGCCCACTTCGCCATTGCAAAGCTTCAGCGCCTCCGCGCCGAACACGTCGCGCCGCCAGCCCTTCAGCGCCGGCACGTCGCGCGCGCCCGCGGCAATCGCTTCAAGATCGGCGGCGGAGGCAATGAGCTTCTGCGCCACGCCCGAGCTTTCCGTCTTGGCCTTCAGCAGCACGCGCAGAAGATCGATCAGCGCCGGATTGACCTGCGGCTTGTCGCGCCGGCGATCCGGGCGGGGCAGATCGGACGTATCCGCCGCCAGCCCCGCCTTCACCGCCGCGAGTATGCCTTCCGCGATCTCCCCCTTGCGCGCCTCGCGCATCAGGAGGCGCGCGCGGCCCAGTTCCTGCATGTTGCCCGGCCTGGTGGAGGCAAGTTCCAGCAGCGCCTCATCCTTGAACACCCGGTTGCGCGGTATATTGCGCCTTTGCGCATATTCCTCGCGAAAGCGCGCAAGCTCGCGCACGATGGCGAGGAATCGGGGCGAACTGGTGCGGGTCTTGACCCGTTTCCAGGCGTCTTCGGGGCGGGTGATGTAGGTTTCGGGATTGAGCAGGGTGGCGATTTCCTCCTCCACCCACCTGCGCCGCCCGGTTTCCTCGAGCTTGCGATCGAGATGCTCGTAGATCACCCGCAGATGGGTGACATCCCCGAGCGCATAGGCCTTCTGGGCATCGCTCAGGGGCCGGCGCGACCAATCGGTGAATCGCGAGCTCTTGTCGAGCGACTGGCGGGCGATCTTGCGCACAAGCGTTTCATAACCCGCCTGATCCCCGAAGCCGCAGACCATCGCCGCCACCTGGGTATCAAACAGCGGGCGGGGCAGAACCCCGGCCTCGTTGTGGAAGATCTCCAGATCCTGACGCGCCGCGTGAAACACCTTCACCACGTTTTCATCGCGAAAGAGATCATGGAGCGGCTCGAGCGAAAGCCCCCCCGCCAGGGGATCCACCAGAACGGCCCCCTCCTCCCCCTCGCCGGGCATCGCAAGCTGCACGAGGCAGAGCTTCGAATAATAGGTGCGCTCGCGCAGGAATTCGGTATCGACCGTCACGTAAGGATGCCTGCGGGCCTCTTCGCAGAATGCGGCCAGTTCTTCCGTGGTTGTGAGTGTCTTCATGCCTGCGCCCTGTCTTTCTCGCGGGATCGGCCTCTCTTAGGCAATCAGGCGGGCAAAGGAAAGGCTCAGGGCAGATCGACGCGGGTGCGATTGCCGCGGGCGAAGCGTTCCAGCACCATCGGATAGAGGCGATGCTCCTGCACAAGCACGCGTTCGGCGAGGCTCTCGGGGGTGTCATCGGGCAGGATCGGCACCCGGGCCTGGCCGAGCACCGGCCCGCCATCGAGATCGGCGGTGACCTCATGCACCGAGCAGCCGGCCTCGCGATCACCGGCGGCGATGGCGCGGGCGTGGGTATCGAGCCCCTTGTATCTGGGCAGCAGCGAGGGGTGGATATTGAGCATCCGCCCCTGCCATCTTTCAATGAACCAGGGCGTGAGCACGCGCATGAAGCCCGCCAGGGCGAGGATATCGGGCTTCGCTTCCATCAGGCGGGCATGGAGCGCCGCCTCGAAAGCCTCGCGATCGCGCCCGAAGGGGCGGTGATCGATGGCGCTCGTTTCCACCCCGAGATCGCGCGCCTTCTCGATGCCGCCGGCCTGCGGGTTGTTGGAAAGCACCAGCACCGGGCGGGCGGGGTGATCGCCCGTCATGCTGTTGACGAGCGCCACCATGTTCGAGCCGCCGCCCGAGATCAGGATGGCGACCCGCTTCTTCATGCGAGCCGCCCCCTGTAGGCGATCCCCTCGCCGGGCACGATCCGCCCGATCTCATGCACCGTTTCGCCCGCGTCGGCGAGGAGCGCGGCAAGGGCCCCGGCTCGATCGGGCGCCACGATCAGCGCCATGCCGATGCCGGCGTTGAATGTCTTGAGGAGTTCGCCCTGATCGAGCCCGCCCTCCTCTGCAAGCCAGGCGAAAACCGCCGGCAGCTCCCAGGCGGAAAGATCGATCTCGCCCCCGAGCCCTTCCGGGAGAACGCGGGGCAGGTTTTCGGTGAGCCCGCCGCCGGTGACATGGGCGAGCGCGTGCACGCCCCCGGCCCTGAGCGCCATCAGAGCGGGCTTCACGTAAAGGCGGGTGGGCGTGAGCAGCGCCTCGCCCAGCGGGCCTTGCGCGAAGGGCGCGGGATCGGCCCAGGAAAGCCCGGCGCGCTCGACGATCCGGCGCACGAGGGAATAGCCGTTCGAGTGGATGCCGTCGGAGGCGAGCCCGAGGATCACATCGCCCTCGGCCACATCCGCCGGCAGCGCCCGGCCCCGCTCCATCGCCCCCACGGCAAAGCCCGCGAGATCGAAATCGCCGGGGGGATACATGCCGGGCATCTCGGCCGTCTCCCCCCCGATCAGCGCCGCGCCGGCGCGCGCGCAGGCCCCGGCGATGCTCTCGATGATGCGCGCGGCGGTTTGCGCCTCGAGCCTGCCGGTGGCGAAATAATCGAGGAAGAACAGCGGCTCCGCCCCCTGGCAGACGAGATCATTGACGCACATCGCCACCAGATCCACCCCCACGCCATCCACATGGCCGGTATCGATGGCGATCCTGAGCTTGGTGCCCACGCCATCGGTGGCCGCCACCAGCACCGGATCCTCGAAGCCCGCGGCCTTCAGATCGAAAAGCGCCCCGAAGCCGCCGAGCCCGGCCATCACGCCCAGGCGATTGGTGCGCGCGGCGGCGGGCTTTATGCGCTCCACCAGCGCATTGCCAGCGTCAATGTCCACCCCGGCCTGGGCATAGGTGAGGCCTGGTTTACGTGCTGTCATGTGAACCTCGCTCGGCAGATCGGCTTTGGGGCCGGGCTATCAAGGCGCTTGCCCGCTGTCCAGCCTTTAGCCGTGCCCGAGCCGTGGGCGCGGCAATGCGCTCATGAGCCGTCCCGGGCCTTCAGGCGGCCGCATCCGCCCCCATCTTCGCGCCCAGGCGGAAGAAGAAGAAGGATCCCGCAAGCAGGACAGCGAGCATCACCAGCATCATCATCAGGATCGCCGGGTTGGAGAAGGCCTCGATGAGCCCCGCGCCCATGAACAGGAAGCCGAGCCCGATGCCGATCAGGAAGGCGATCACCGAAAATCCGATCGCCACCCGCCAGATCTCGCGCGTTTCGGGGCGTCGCCCCATCTTCCTGAAGCTGGCCGCGCCCGCATCGAGCGCCGCCACGAACAGGGGGAGGAAGCTCAGGATGCTGGTGCGGCTGAAACCCGTGTAGACCCGCAGGAAATGGCTGGCCGCAAGGGCGAGCGCCGTCACCAGCAGAAAGATGATGGTGAAACGGATGTAAAGCGCGTATTCGATCGTTTTCATGCCTGTCCCTTCCCTTGCCGGCCAATCTAGATGAAACAGGCCACATGGGCAAATGACTTGACGCATTCGCCGCGATCGCTACAGATGCGCCAAGGCCGGGCCCGTAGCTCAACGGTCAGAGCAGAGCGCTCATAACGCTTTGGTTGGGGGTTCAAATCCCTCCGGGCCTACCATTTTCCGCTTTCCCTGCCGCCCGCCGCGAATCCATGATCTCCACCCTATCGGGCAAACACCAGATCCACGCGAAGCCCCCCGAGGCGCTCGCTCTCCGTGAGCCTCAGGCTGCCCCCATGCGCGCGTGCGATATCGGCCGCGATGGCAAGCCCCAGCCCCACGCCGGTGCCGCGATCCTGATTGCGCGCGGGCTCGAGCCGCGTGAAGGGGCGGATCGCCCTTTCGCGCATGTCGGGGGGGATGCCCGGCCCGTCATCCTCGATCGTGATGCGGAAGCTGCGCTCCCCGAGCGTCACACGCACTTCGGCGCGATTGCCGTAACGCAGGGCGTTGTCGATCAGGTTCTGCAGCGCCCTTTCCACCGCATTCGCCCGCAGCCGCGCCGTTGCCCCCCCCGCCTCGCCCGCCACCTCGGCAAGGATGACATTGCCTCCCGCGCGTCGGGCCTTCTCGACAACCTCGCGCACCAGCGCCACGGGATCCGTTTCATCGGGATCGTCCTCGGCATTGCCGCGGGCAAAATCGAGGAACCCCTCGATCAGGCGCTCCATGTCCTCGACATCGCGCAGGAGATCCTCCTTCTCCGGGCAATCCTCGAGCATGGAAAGCCCGAGGCGCAGGCGGGTGATGGGGGTGCGCAGATCGTGGCTCACCCCCGAAAGCATCATCGTGCGCTGCTCGATATGGCGCTCGATGCGCGCGCGCATGGCAAGGAAGGAGGCCCCCGCCGCGCGCACCTCGATGGCCCCCGAGGGGCTGTAGGGCACGATCTCCCCCTTTCCGAAGGCCTCGGAAGCCTTCACCAGCCGCTTGATCGGGCGCAGCTGGTTGCGCAGGAAGAGATAGGCGATCAATGTCATCAACATGCTGGTGAACACCATCAGCACCAGCAGCTGATGCGGATTTGAAGCGGCAACCCGGCGCCGCGAGAAGATGATCTCCATATCGCCGTGGCGGGTCGCAACCAGCAGTTTCACCAGCCTGCCGTTCTGCACCAGATCCACGGCCCTGAAGCCCGGCAGGCCCGCTTTCAGCACATCCGCCATCTCGCGGCCCGAGAGATCGTAGAAATGGCGCCTGTTCTCCACAGGCTCCCCGGCGGGAAGCTTCACTTCGAGCGCCAGCGGCGGCGCGATCCTTACGATCTCGCGCCGCGCGGCGGCAAGATCGGGGCTCGCTTCGATCCGCTCAAGGATGAACTTCAGCTCAAGCAGCACGTTTTCCGTCATCTGCCGGGTCACGCCCTCGTAGAGGCGCTGGATGAACACGATCGAAACCACAAGCTGGATCGTGACCACCGGCACCAGCAGGATCAGCGCCGCCCGCCCGTAGAGGGTCTTGGGCATATATTTCTTGAGCCAGGCAAAATTCATGGCAAAACACTATGGCGAAGCGAAGCGGATAGGAAGCGCGATGATGACGCCCGGGGAAGTGCCTGCGAAACGCGAAGAGATGGAGCCGGGCCTGATCCGCCTGCTGGCGCCCAATCCCTCGCCGATGACGCTCCACGGCACCAACACCTATCTTATTGGCGAAAGCAGCCTTGCGGTGATCGATCCGGGGCCGGCGAATGATGCGCATCTGCAAGCCACCCTCGATGCGGCCGCCGGCAGGCCGATCGAAGCCGTATTCGTGACCCACAGCCATGTGGATCACTCACGCCTCGCCCCGGTGCTGGCCCGAGAGGCCGGCGCGCCGGTCCTCGCTTTCGGTGACAGCACGGCGGGCCACAGCCCGCTCTCGGCGGCGCTGGCGAAGGAAGGCGGGATCGGGGGCGGAGAAGGGGTCGATGCCGGTTTTCGCCCCGATCGCCGGCTGGCGGACGGCGAGGTTGTGCGCGGCGCGGATTGGGAAATCACCGCCCTCCACACGCCCGGCCATTTCGGCAATCACATGTGCTTTTCCTGGAACGGCGCCCTGTTCACCGGCGATCACGTGATGGGCTGGGCCTCGTCCCTCGTTTCTCCGCCCGATGGCAATCTCGCTCATTTCATGGCCTCCTGCCGCCGCCTGCTCGCCCGCGAGGATCGTATCCTCTACCCCGGGCATGGCGCACCCGTGCGTGCGCCGCGAAAGCGCATCGGCGAGCTGATCGCGCACCGGGAAATGCGGGAAGCGCAGATCGTGGAGGCCCTGCGGAGCGGCCCGCTGACGCCCGCCGAGATCACGGCCCGCATCTACAGGGATACCCCGCCCGCGCTTCTGGCGATGGCCGAGCGCAACGTGCTGGCCCATCTCCTCGCCCTCATGGAAAGCGGGCGGGCCGAGGCTGTTGACGGGATCAGCGCCAATGCCCGCTTCCGGCTGGCAAACGCCGGCGCGGGCTGAGCCATGGCCCGGGGGCCGGCTTCCGGCCCCGCCGCCTCCGCCCCTCTGCTCCGCCCCTCTGCTCCGGGGCGCCTCAGCCTTCGCGGTGCTGCATCTTGCGGCGCAGCCAGCGCCCCAGATAGATCACCGGCCAGCGCAGCACCGAGATCCCCCCGGCCAGGAAGGCAAGCCCCCACCAGGGGCCGTTTTCATAGGTCACATAGCCAAGGAGCGGCACGCCGAGCGCGATCAGCACATAGGCGCGGGTCCAGTAATTGTCACGCGAGGGAAGCATGGCCGAGATATTGGCGGCGATGATCCACAGGAAGGCAAGGAAGAGCGAGAGCGTCATGGCTGCTGCCCTCCCCGGCGGCGGTGCAGATGGCGGATCAGCACCATGAGCGGGCGGCGGAACATGGAAATCAGCACCGCCACGGATACCATGATGATCCAGGGATCATGCTGCATCGCCAGATATATGATCAGGGCCGGCGCCACGGCCAGCAGCACGATGCCGGGCGCATATTGCCGGCGGACCGGCAGGAGCGCGACACCAGCGCCAGCCAATATCCAGATACAGGCCAGGATCAGGGATGTGCTCATCATGCCCCTCCCCAGGAAGCAACAAGTGCGGCCAGGGAAAAGAGAACCCCGAGCCACGGCACGATCGCCGGCACCCGGAAGGGGGCATCCGGCTGGCGCCGCTTCATTCGTATAAGCGAAATGTTTGCAACCGTAAAGATAGTCAGAAGAAATGAAGTTGCCCATTTGGCGAGTCCGGCCACATCATGAGCAAGGGCGGCGGCGATCAGGGCCACGCTGACGAGCAGGATCGCGAAAACCGGGGTGCGCAGGCGCGGCGAAACCCGGTGGAATACCGCGAGCGCCCGGCTGTGGCGGCCCATCCCGTAGAGCAGGCGCGATCCCATGATGATCTGCGCCAGAACGCCATTCAGCGCGGAAAAGACGGCGATCAGCGCCAGGGTGCGGCCGTCATGGCCAAATCCCGCCTGCCACACGAGCACCAGCGGCTTCCCGCTCCCTGCAAGCGCCTCCGCCGGCACCGCGCGCACGGCCGCCGCGGAGACGAGGAAATAGAGCGCCGAGGTCAGGACAACCGCCAGAATGATGGCGATCGGCATGGTGCGCCGGGCGGATCGGGTCTCCTCTGCGAGATTCACCATGTCCTCGAAGCCGAGATAGGCGAAGAAGGCCAGCGCGGCGGCGGCGCCGATGCCGGGCCAGAAGGGCGGCGGGAGATGGGCGATATCGATCACCGCGGGGGCGGAAAAGCCCGCCCAGATCACAAGGGCCAGCCCCGCCACCTCGATCAGGGTGAAGATCCCCGCAACAAGCAGGCTCTCGAACACCCCGACAAGCGCCACCGCCATGAGCACGGCCCCGACGCCAATGATCGCCAGCGGCTCGGAGACATCCATGAGCGCCGCGAGATAGCCCACGCCCCCCCGCAGCACGGCCGCTCCCGAAAAGATGCCGCTGACCACGAGGAAAAGCCCCACCAGCAGGGAAAGCCGGTGCAGCCCCATCCCCTTCTCGATATAGGCCGCCACCCCGCCCGCTTCGGGCACGCGCGAGGAAAGCTCGGCGTAGCTCAGCGCCGTGGGCAGGGCGACGATCCCCGCCAGCACGAAGGCAAGCGGCGCATAGACGCCGGCGCGCTCTGCAACGGTGCCGATCAGGATGTAGATACCGGCGCCGATGATGATGCCGATGCCGTAGAGCGTCAGCAGTGGCAGGCCGATATTGCGTTTGAGTTCCGCTCCCCCCTGCTCCATCTCAGCCCTTCAGCCGCCCGGCCAGGGCATGCGCCCAGGCGCTGATCGTGCCGGCGCCGAGGCAGACGATCATGTCGCCCGCCCGCGCCTCGGAGCGGACCAGATCTAGAAGCGCGTCCTCGTCTGCCACCGCAACGGCATGGCGGTGGCCGTGGCTCACGAGCCCCGCCACCAGATCATCCCGGCTCGCGCCTTCGATCGGCGCTTCGCCGGCGGCATAGACATCGGCGATGCCCACCACGTCGGCATCGTTGAAGGCGGTGCAGAAATCCTCGAAGAGGGAGTGGAGGCGCGAGTAGCGATGCGGCTGGTGGATGGCGATCACGCGGCCCTCCGTGGCCTGGCGCGCGGCCTTCAGCACCGCGGCGATTTCCACCGGGTGATGGCCGTAGTCATCGATGATGGTGATGCCGTTCACCTCGCCCACCCGGGTGAAGCGGCGGTTGACCCCGCCAAAGCCCGCGAGGCTCTTGCGGATGTCGTCATGCGAAACGCCCAGGTGGCGCGCCACGGCCACGGCGGCGAGCGCGTTGGAGACATTGTGCTCGCCGGGCATGGGCAGGGTGCAGCCCCCGATCCGCGCCGCCTCGCCCTGAAGCACCACATCGAACCGGGCGATGCCGTTTTCGTAAGTCAGGTTCTCGGCCCGCACATCGGCCTGGGCGTTGAAGCCGTAGGTCACCACCCGGCGATCGGTGATCCGGCCAACCAGCGCCTGCACTTCGGCGTGATCGGTGTTGCAGATTGCAAGCCCGTAGAAGGGGATGTTGGAAACGAACTGATGGAAGCCCTCGCGCAGCGCATCGAAATCGCCCCAGTGATCGAGATGCTCGGGATCGATATTGGTGACGATGGCGATGGTGGCAGGGAGGCGGTTGAAGGTGCCGTCGCTCTCGTCGGCCTCCACCACCATCCATTCGCCCGCGCCCATGCGTGCGTTGGAGCCATAGGCATGGATGATGCCGCCGTTGATGACCGTGGGATCGAGCCCGCCGCCATCGAGAAGGGTGGCGACGAGGGTTGTCGTCGTCGTCTTGCCGTGGGTGCCGGCGACGGCGATGTTGGATTTGAGCCGCATCAGCTCGGCCAGCATCTCGGCGCGCCGCACCACCGGCAGGCCCCGGGCGCGCGCGGCGTCAAGCTCGGCATTGCCGGGCTTGATCGCAGACGAGATCACCACCACCTCCGCGCCCTCGAGATTTTCCGCCCGCTGGCCGACGAACACCTTCGCGCCCCGCTCCTCGAGCCGCTTCGTGATCGCGCTTGCCTTCAGATCCGAGCCCTGCACCCGGTAGCCGTGCTCGAGCAGCACTTCGGCGATCCCCGACATGCCGATGCCGCCGATGCCCACGAAGTGGATCGGCCCCATCTCGAGGGGGAGCTTTGTCTGCGGGCTCATGCGCTCTTTCCTTCGCCGTTGCGGGGGGCGCCACCGGGGGCGTTCTCTGCGCCGGCCAGTTCCTCGACCAGCGCAACGAGGCGCTCCGTAGCATCGGGCACGCCGGTGCTCAAGGCCGCGGCGGCCATCTGGCGGGCGGCTTCGGGATTGGTGAGCACCATATGCACCTGTGCCGCGAGCGTTTCGGGGGTGAGCCTTGATTCGGGGATCAGGATCGCGGCCCCGGCCTCCACGAGGCGGCGGGCGTTGGCCGTCTGGTGATCGCCGGTGGCGGCGGCGAAGGGAATGAGGATCGCAGGGCGCCCGATCACCGAGATATCGGCCACCGAGGAGGCGCCGGCGCGGCTGATCACCAGCTGGGCCTCGCTGAGGCGGCGGGGCACGTCATGGAAGAAGGGCTCCACCTCGGCCTTGATGCCGGCGGCCGTATAGGCGGCGATGACGCGCTCGAGATCCTCCGCGCGCGCCTGGTGGGCCACGTTGAGATGCGCGCGCAGGCCCTCGGGCAGGGCGGCGAGCGCGGCGGGCACGGTATCGGAGAGGATGCGCGCGCCCTGGGAGCCGCCCATCACCAGGAGCGACATCGGGTAATCCCCCGGCGCGATATAGGCTGCGCCGGCGCGCTTGAGGATCGCCGCGCGCACCGGATTGCCGGTGAAGACCGCCTCCGCGCCCTCGGGCAGATCGGTGGGCCAGCTGCCGCAGGCCACCTTGTGCACCCGGCGCGCGAAAAGGCGATTGACGCGCCCGAGCACGCCGTTCTGCTCATGGATCATGCGGGGGAGGCGCAGGAGCGTTGCGGCGGCGAGAGCGGGGATCGTGGGATAGCCGCCGAAACCCACCACCACGGCGGGGCGATCGCGCAGCATGGCGCGCGCCGCCTTCAGGGTGCCGGCCCCGATGCGCAGGGGCACCATCGCCTTCGCCCCCGCGCCGCCGCGCGCGAAGGTGGCGGAGGGGATTTCCTCGATCTCCACCACATGGGGAAATCCGCCGGTGTAGCGCGCGCCGCGCGCATCCGTCGAAAGCTTCACCCGCCAGCCCTTTCGCAGCATCGCCTCCGCCAGCGCCTGGGCGGGAAACATGTGCCCACCGGTGCCGCCGGCGGCGATCAGAAGAAGCGGCTTTCCTTCTTCCGCCCGCATGTTCAGCCCCTTTCGCGCATGGGCAGGGGGCGGAAGTGATCCACCAGTTCGCCCTGCGGGCGCGTGCGCGTGAGCGCCAGCAGCATGCCTGCGGCGATGCCGGTGGCGATCAGCGACGAGCCGCCATAGCTGATGAAGGGCAGCGTCATCCCCTTGGAGGGCAGGAGGCGCACGGCCACCCCCATGTTGATGATCGCCTGGATGGCGAAGACCGTCACCAGCCCGGTGCCGGCGAGCTTGATGAAGGGATCGCGCTCGCGCATCAGCCGCCACAGCGAGCGCAGCACGATCACCGCATAGAGAAAGATGATGAGGCCGACGAGGATCATCCCGTATTCCTCCGCCGCCACGGCGATGATGAAATCCGTATGCGCATCGGGGAGCGACCACTTGACCTGCCCCTCCCCAACGCCGACGCCGAAGAGCCCGCCCTCGCGGATCGCGTTGGTCGCATAGCCGATCTGGGTGGTGGGATCGATTTCGGAGGAGAGGAAGCCATCGATGCGGCGCGCGAAATGTTCGGAATTGCCGTAGGCAATCATCCCCCCGGCCACCACCAGCCCGGCGATGGAAAACAGCAGCAGGAAAGGCGCGCCGGCCACGAAATACATGATCCCCCAGCCGAAAAGGATGAGCGCCGCCTGGCCGAAATCGGGCTGAAGGGCCAGCATGAGCACGATGATCGCGGCCAGCAGGAGGGAGTATGTCTTGCCCGGCGGGCCGTTGATCTCGAGCCCGGCGGCGATCAGCCAGGCGGCGGTGATGATGAAGCCGGGTTTCAGGAATTCCGAGGGCTGGAGGGATGCAAAGCCGAGGCTGTACCAGCGCACCGCCCCCTTGCCGAAATCGGTGCCGAAGAGGGGCAGCAGCAGCAGCGCGGCGAAAGCGATGAGGAAGCCGAGCACGCCGAGGCGGCGCACGGTGCGCGGACCCATCATCGAAAACACCAGCATCACCAGAAGCGCCAGCCCGCCAAACAGCGCCTGGCGCTCCACGTAATGGAACGGCGCAAGGCCGTTTTTCGCCGCCAGGGGGGGCGATGCGGCGAGCCCCAGAAGGATGCCGATCGCGAACAGGGCGAAAATGCTCGAGAGCGTCCAGCCGTCAACCGTGCGCCACCAGCGCGAAAGGATCGGTTCGCCCTCGCGCGCGCGCACCGTGCCATAGACCATTTCCGTCATGGGTAAACCTGCTACTGCCTCACATTCCTTGCGGCGAGGCGCATTGGCCCCACCGGCGCCCGGTTTTCCGGGTCTTCGGGCAGTTTAGCGCGATTGCGCCTTTTGCGCTAGGGCGAAAACGCTGGGCCGCCCGATGGCCCGGGCAGGAGATTTCATGCCTCCGGCGGGGATATTTCAGGACCGGTGATGATGCCCGGGGCGAGCCCCGCTCAGCCCGGTTTTTCGGCCAGTTCCCGCACCAGGCGCTCGAAGGCCTCGCCGCGCGCCTCGAAGCTTTCGAACTGATCGAAGCTCGCGGCGGCGGGGGCGAGGAGCACGGTATCGCCCGGGCGGGCCTCGGCGATGGCGCTGGCGAAGGCTTTTTCGAGCGTGCCGCTGATCTCATGGGCGATCCCCTGCTCTGCCAGCGTGGCGGCGAAGCGGGGGGCATCGCGGCCGATCAGATAGGCCTTCTCGACAGTGGCGAGAGCGGCGGCGAGCGCCTCGATCCCGCCTGCCTTGCCCTCGCCGCCGGCGATCCAGCGGATGCGGGGAAAGGCGCGCAGGGCATGGGCGGCGCTTTCGGCATTGGTGGCCTTGCTGTCATTGACGAAGGCAATGCCGCGGATCTCGGCGATGAAGCGGCAGCGGTGCGGCAGGCCGGGGAAGGACCGGAAAGCCTTCTCGATCTGTTTCGGCGCGAGGCCCAGCGCGCGCAGGGCGCCATAGGCGGCGCAGGCATTCTGGTGGTTGTGGGCGCCCGGAAGCCCTTTCATCGGGCGCAGATCGATCGAGGCCATCTGCCGGCCCTTGCGCCATTCGGCAAGGAAGCCCCTGCGCGCGAAGACCGACCAGCCGAAGCCGCCGAGCTTCCGGCCCGAGGAGATGCGGATCACCTGATCGTCGAGCGGGCCTTCGGCCATCTGGCTGGCGAGGAACATCCCCTCGGGCTCGTCGATCCCGATCACCGCGCGATCGGGGCTGCCTTCGGCAAACAGCCGGCGCTTGGCGGCGAAATAGCCGCCCCGCCCGCCGTGGCGATCGAGGTGATCGTCGGCGAGATTGGTGAAAACGGCGATATCGGGGGTGAGGGTGCGGGCGAGATCGCATTGATAACTTGAAAGCTCGAGCACAAGCACCTCGCCGTCATGGGCCGGTTCGGCATCAAGCACGCCAAGCCCGATATTGCCCGCCATCTGCGCCGGGCGCCCCGCTGCTTCCAGCACGTGGTGGATGAGGGCGACGGTGGTGGATTTGCCGTTGGAGCCGGTGACGGCGATCACGCGCGGCGCGGTGGCGAAGCGGTGCCAGCCTTGGGTGGCCCAGGAGCGGAAGAAGAGGCCGATATCGTTATCGAGCGGCACGCCGGCGCGCATGGCCGCTTCCACGGCGGGGTGCGGGGCGGGATAGAGATGGGGGATGCCGGGCGAGACGATCAGGAGCGCCACGCCGTCAAAAGCGCCGGGGCGGGCGAGATCGGCGAGTTCGATGCCCGCGGCCACGGCCTTCGCGCGTGCCTCTTCGCCGTCATCCCAGGCGATCACCTCGGCGCCGCCGGCCCTGAGCGCGGCAGCGGCCGAGAGCCCCGAACGCCCGAGCCCCAGCACCGCCACCCTGCGGCCTTCGTATCCGCGCGCAGCGATCACCCTAGCGCACCTTCAGCGTGGCCAGCCCGATCAGGGCGAGGATGAGCGAGATGATCCAGAAGCGGATCACGATCTGCGGCTCGGACCACCCCTTCTTCTCGAAATGGTGGTGGATCGGCGCCATCAGGAACACCCGCTTGCCGGTGCGTTTGTAATAGAGCACCTGGATGATGACGCTGAGCGCCTCGACAACGAACAGCCCGCCCACGATCGCCAGCACGATCTCGTGCTTGGTGAGCACCGCGATCGCGCCGAGCGCGCCGCCAAGCGCCAGCGAGCCGGTATCGCCCATGAACACCGCCGCGGGCGGGGCGTTATACCACAGGAACCCGAGCCCGCCGCCGATCAGGGCGGCGGTGAAGATCAGGATCTCGCCGGTGCCGGGGATGTAATGCACGCCGAGATAATCGGCGAAGAACCTGTTGCCCACGAAATAGGCGATCACGCCGAGCGAACCGGCGGCGATCATCGCCGGCATGATGGCGAGGCCGTCGAGGCCGTCGGTCAGGTTGACGGCATTCGCGGCGCCGACGATCACGATCATGGCGAAGGGGTAATAGAGCAGGCCGAGATCGATCAGCACATCCTTGAAGACCGGAATGGCGAGCTGATGGCGCAGCGCCTCGGGCTGGATCTGCGCTGCCCACCAGGCGGCGATCAGCGCGATCACGAGGCCGAACCCCATGCGCAGCCTGCCCGAAACGCCCTTCGTGTTGTTACGGCTTACCTTGCTGTAATCATCGGCAAATCCGATCAGGCCGAAGCCGATGGTGACGAAGAGGAGGATCCAGATGTTGGGGTTGTCGAGCCGGGCCCAGAGCAGGGTGGAAGAAATGAGCGCACCCAGAATAAGCACGCCGCCCATGGTGGGCGTGCCGGCCTTGGTGACGAGGTGGCTTTCGGGGCCGTCCTCGCGGATCGGCTGGCCGTTTCGCTGGCGCCGGCGCAGGAGGTCGATCAGCGGGCGGCCGAAGAGAAAGCCGAACAGTAGCGCGGTGAAGAACGCCCCCCCGGCGCGGAAGGTGATGTAGCGGAAGAGATTGAAGAAATCGCCGCCGTCGGAAAGGCTGGCCAACCAGTAGAACATTACGCGCTTCCTTGCATTTCATCATCCGGGGCATCATCCGGCACGCCGGCGGGTGCGAGGGCCGCAAGCGCCGCCGCCACGCGCGAAACCCGCGAGCCCTTCGAGCCCTTCACCAGCACCACATCCCCCGCATCCACGAGCTGATGCGCCTGTTGGCACAATTCTTCTGCCGTTTCCACCCATCGCCCGCGCTTTTGTGCCGGCAGATTTGCGTGAAGGTGACGCATCCGCGGGCCGGTGCAATGGACGATATCCACCGTATCCATCGCCCCGAGATCGGCCAGCGCGCCGTGCAGGGCTTCCTCCTCGGGGCCAAGCTCCAGCATGTCGCCGAGAATGGCGATCCGCCGGCCCTTCTCGATCCGCCCCACGCCATCGCGCGGGGCCGTCGCGGCCAGCACCTCGAGCGCGGCGGCCATGGAGGCGGGGTTGGCGTTGAAGGCGTCATCGATGAGCGTGAAGCTCATCTCGGGCATCACCGGATCAAGCGCGATGCGCCGCACCTGCCCCCGCCCCTCGGGGGGGCGCCAGCTTCCAAGCCCGAGCACCGCATGGGCAAGATCGGCCCCGAGCGCGCGGGCGGCGGCCAGCGCGCCAAGCGCATTTTCGGCGAAATGGGCGCCGGGGCTCTGGACGCGATAGAAAAGCGCCTCGCCGCCGATTTCGGCGCGCACCGAGCACATGCCCTGAGCCAGCCCCAGTTCGATCAGGCGGTGGGTGCAGCTTTCTCCCCGCCCGAAGGTTTCACATGCCCCGGGCGCGCCGGCGGCGAGGATCGGGCTCACAGAAAGATCCCCGGGCAGGATGGCCGTGCCGCCCGCCTCGAGCCCCTCAAACAGGGACGCCTTCTCGCGCGCGATCTCTTCCAGCCCGGCAAAGGCCTCCATATGCGCCGGCGCGATTGTGGTGATCAGCCCCACATGCGGGCGCGCGAGGCGGGCAAGGGGGGCGATCTCGCCGGGGTGGTTCATGCCGATCTCGATCACCGCGAAATCGGCGTCTTCGGCGAGGCGCGCGAGCGTGAGCGGCACGCCCCAGTGATTGTTGTAGCTCGCTTCGGCCGCATGTACCCGGCCCTGGCCCGCAAGGGCCGCGCGCAGCATCTCCTTGGTGGAAGTCTTGCCCACCGAGCCGGTGATCGCCACCACCCGCGCCCGGCTGCGCGCGCGCGCCGCGCGGGCGAGATCCTCGAGCCCCTTCAACACATCGGGCACCACCAGGAGCGGCGCCTCGGCGGGAAGCCCCTCGGGGCGGCGCGAAACCAGCGCCGCCGCCGCGCCCTTCGCCAGCGCATCGACCACGAAATCATGGCCATCGCGCTGATCCTCGAGCGCCACGAAGAGATCGCCGGGGCTGAGTGTGCGGCTGTCAATGGAAACGCCCGAAGCGTTCCATGCCGGCCCTTCGAGGCGCCCGCCCGTGGCGGCGGCGGCGGCAGCGGATGTCCAGAGCCGCGCGCTCATGCCAGCCGCCCCTCGAGCGCCGCCACGGCAACGCTCGCCTGCTCCGCATCGTCAAAGGGCAGCACCACATCGCCGATGATCTGGCCGGTCTCATGCCCCTTGCCGGCGATCAGAAGCGCATCTCCTGGCCCCAGCGCATCCACGCCCCGCAGGATCGCCTCGGCGCGGTCGGGCACCTCGGTTGCCTCGGGCGCGCCCTGCATCACCATGGCGCGGATGGCGGCGGGATCCTCGCTGCGGGGGTTGTCGTCGGTGACGAAGACAACATCGGCATGTTTCGCCGCCGCAGCGCCCATCAGCGCGCGCTTGGAGGCATCGCGATCCCCGCCCGCGCCGAGCACCACCACGATGCGCCCCATCACATGCGGGCGCAGCGCCTGAAGCGCGCTCGCCACGGCATCGGGCGTGTGGGCGTAATCGACGAACACCGCCGCGCCATTGGCCCGGGTGGCGGCCAGCTGCATGCGCCCGCGCACGGTGGCGAGCGCGGGGAGGCTGTCAAACACCTCGCCCGGCGCAGCCCCGGCGGCAATCACCAGCCCGGCGGCGATGAGCGCATTTTCCGCCTGAAAGCCGCCGATCAGATCAAGGCGCAGCTGGCGCGCACGGCCGTGCCAGGAAAAGCGCAGCTCCTGGCCTGTGGCATCGAAACGCTGCGCCTCGAGGCGCAGATCGGCCTGCGGGTGGCGGCCCACGGTGAGGAGGCGCAGGCCCCGGGCGCGGGCGATTTCCGCCATCTCGCCGCCGCGCGGATCGTCGAGATTGATCACCGCCCCCGCGCCCTCGGGCAGCACGCGCGAAAAAAGCCCCGCCTTGGCGGCGAAATACTCATCGAAATCCGCGTGGTAATCGAGGTGATCCTGGCTGAAATTGGTGAACGCCCCGGCCACCAGCCGCACGCCATCGAGCCGGCGCTGATCGAGCCCGTGGGAGGAGGCCTCCATGGCCACATGCGTTACCCCCTGCCCGGCCATTTCCGCGAGAAGGCGATGGAGGGTGATCGGCTCGGGCGTGGTATGCGTGAGGGACGCGCTGAAGGCGCCTTCAACACCCGTGGTGCCGAAATTGCAGGCCGAAAGCCCCATTTCCTCCCAGAGCTGGCGGGTGAATGTGGCGGTGCTCGTCTTGCCATTGGTGCCGGTGACGGCCACCACATGCCCGGGCTGCGCGCCAAACCAGAGCGCGGCCGCGTAAGCCAGAGCCTGGCGGGGATCCTCGGCGATCACCACCGGCACGCCGGCGGCATCGAGCGCCCCGGCGGCCATTTCCGCCCCGGCGCGATCCGTCAGCACCGCCGCCGCGCCCATCCGCAGGGCATAGGGGATGAATTCGCCCCCATGCACCCGCGCGCCCGGGAGGGCGGCGAAGAGATTGCCGGGCTTCACCTCGCGGCTGTCCACCGCAAGGCCGGTTATCCGCGCCTCGCGCCCGCCGCGCGCGCGCAGGCCGAGATCGGCGAGGGATTTTGCTCCCGTTTCCCCGGCGCGCGCTTTCGACATCTCTTCACCCCGTCTTTCCCGGCGGTTTCAGTTGCTGGTGAGTGTTACCCCAGTCGGGCGCAGGGGTTCAATGCGCGGTCTGAGGCCGAGAAGCGGCGCGACGCGGCGAATGATCTCGGCCGCGACCGGTACCGCCGTCCAGCCCGCGGTGCGCCGGGGCATGGGGCCGGAGGTTTCCACCGGTTCGTCAAGCGTGACGATCAGCACATAGCGCGGATCGGAGGCGGGGAAGATGCTGGCGAAGGTGGCGATCACCTTGTCCTTGTAATAGCCGCCGGTGGGCTTTGGCTTGTCGGCGGTGCCCGTCTTGCCGCCGACCTCGTATCCCGCCACCTCGCCGAGGCTCGCGGTGCCGCGCAGCACCACCTGGCGCAGCATCTGGCGGATCCGGCGGCTTGTCTCTTCGGAGATCACCCGCGCACCCTCCTGCGGGCGATCGCGGCGCAGGAGCGTCGGCACCACCCGCCTGCCGCCATTGGCCAGCGTGGCATAGGCGGCGGCAAGATGCACGGGGCTGACGGAAAGGCCATGGCCGTATGAGATCGTCATGGTGGAAATCTCGCTCCATCTGGGCGGCAGCAGTGGACGCGAGCCCTTCGCCTCCACCATCTCGAGTGGCACCGGATCGAGAAGCCCGAGCGATTGCAGGAATTCCCGCTGCCGCTTCGCGCCGATCGCCTGCGCCATCCGCGCTATGCCCACATTGGAGGATTTCACGATCACATCGGTAACCGAAAGCTGATCCCCGTAATCGTGAAAATCGCGGATCTTGAATTTGCCCCAGCGCAGCGGGCCTTTCGTGTCGATCATGGTGGAGGGGCCGGCAAGGCCGAGCTCCAACGCCTGGGCGGCGGCGAAGGGCTTGAAGGTGGAGCCCAGCTCATAGACCCCCTGCAGCGCCCGGTTGAAAAGCGGGCTTTCGGCCGGATCATTACCCCTGGTGAGGGGGCGGGGGCGATCATTGGGGTCGAAATCGGGGAGCGAGACCAGCGCGATCACCTCGCCCGTATGCACATCCATCAGCACCGCGGCCGCGCCGCGCGCATTCATCAGCTTCATGCCGCCCTCGAGCACCTGGCGCGTGGCCGCCTGCACCGTGAGATCGAGCGAGAGCGCGAGCGGGCGGCCGCCATTGGCGGGATCGCGCAGAGCGGCGTCAAACGCCTTCTCCACTCCGGCCACCCCGATCACCTCGGCCGAATTCACCCCCTCGCGCCCGAAGCTCGCCCCCCCCAGCACATGGGCGGCAAGGCGGCCGTTGGGGTAGAGGCGCATTTCGCGCGGGCCGAACTGAAGCCCCGGATCACCGATGTCATGCACCGCCTGCATCTGCTCGGGCGAGAGCTTCTTCCTGATCCAGAGGAACTTGCGCTTGCCGGTGAACTTGCGCAGGAGATCGGCCTCGTCGAGCTCGGGGAATATCTCCGCGAGCCTTTTCGCCGCCGCCGGCTTGTCCACCATCAGGGGCGGCTGGGCATAGAGGCTGTAGGTGCCGATATTGGTGGCGAGGATGCGCCCCTTGCGATCGGTGATGTCGGCGCGCTGGGCCATGATGGCGGCGCCGCTTGCCGGGGCACGGGGCTCGCGCGGCTCGCTGAGCGCCAGAGCCCCCATGCGGATGCCCACCGTGGCGAAGGCGGCGATGAAGAACAGCATCAGCACCAGAAGCCGCCCCTCCGAGCGGCGGCGGAACTGCTCGTTCATGCGCTGGTGGCGCCTGCGGATGTTCTCGCGCTCGATCTGATCGGGATTTTCGCCGCTTGCGCGGGCGGCAAGGATGCGGGCGAGCGGGCGCAGGGGGGTGCGGATCATGGGCGCGCCTCCCCTTCTGGATCGCCGAGCCGGCCGGCCACCGGGACGGGCGCCGAAACCCCCGCGATCGGCGCCGCGGGATAGGCCAGATCCTCGATGCGGCCGAAATGCTCGGCCCCGAGCGGTAGCAGGCGCAGGCGATCGAAATTGATGTCGGCCAGCGCGCGCAGGCGTTCGGGGCGGTTGAGATAGGCCCATTCGGCGCGCAGGATCGCCAGCGCCTCGTGCTTTTCGGCGATCTCGCGCTGAAGTGCGGCAACCTCCCTTTCCGCGGCGCGGGTGCGATAGGTTTCGCGGTAGGCCCAGAAGGCAAGAACCATGACGGCCACCGCGGAGAGAATATAGAAGAAACCACGCATCAGAACCCATCTCCAATCATCCCGGGGGCGGGAATGCCGAGCCCGGCGCGCTCGGCGGGGCCCGGCGGCGCATCGGTGCGCTCGGCGATCCTTAGGCGGGCGGATCGGGCGCGGGGATTGCGCGCGACCTCCGCCTCCCCGGCGCTGACGGCACGCCGGGTGAGAAGCCGGAACTGCGGCGCGCCCCGCAGCTGCTCGGGCGCATGGCGGCTCCCGCCGCCCGTCTTGCCGGCGCGTGCGGCGAGGAAGCGCTTGACCACCCGATCTTCCAGCGAATGAAAGGTGACGACCGCCAGCCTGCCGCCGGGCGCAAGCGCGCGCTCGGCCGCCTCCAGCCCCTCGATCAGGGCACCAAACTCATTGTTGACCGCGATCCTGAGCGCCTGAAAGCTGCGCGTCGCAGGATGGGATTGTCCGGGCTTCCTGCGCGGCAGAACGCGCTCGATGATGCCGGCAAGCTGCAGGGTGCTTTCGATCGGGGCGCGGGCGCGCTCGGCCACGATGGCGCGGGCAATGCGCCGCGCCGCACGCTCTTCGCCGTAGTGATAGAGGATGTCGGCGAGCGCCTTTTCATCGGCCGCATTCACGATATCCGCCGCGCTCGGGCCCTCCTGGCTCATGCGCATGTCAAGCGGGCCGTCCTTCATGAAGGAAAAGCCCCGCTCGGGGCGGTCGATCTGCATCGAGGAAACGCCGAGATCAAGCACCACCCCATCAAGCGGCGCCTGCGCATAGGTATCGAGATCGCGGAAATTGCCGTGCACGAGCTGAAGCCGATCACCGTAGGGCGCGCCCCATTCGCGCGCCAGATCGAGCGCGAGGGGATCGCGATCCACACCGATCACGCGCTCCGCCCCCGCATCGAGAAGCCCGCGCGCGTAGCCCCCCGCGCCAAGCGTGCCATCGAGCCATAGCCCGCTGACGGGCCGGACCCGCTCCAGAAGCGGGCCGAGCAGCACGGGCACATGGGGGGCGGCGGTATTGTCCGGCCCATCCGGCATGGCGGCGGCGGCAGGCGGCATGGCTACACCCCCTCTTCTTCACCATCCAGATAGACGGAAGGATCCACATCGGGATCGAAATCCTCATCCGGCTCGAGCCCGGCATTCATCTCTTCTTCGTAAGTCTCGGGATTCCAGATCTCGAAGGTATCGCCGTTGCCGATGAAATAGGCCTCCTTGCCAAGGCCGATCTTCTCGCGCAGCCGCGCGGGCAGCACGAGGCGGCCGGTTTCATCCACCGAAGTTGGATAGGCCTGGCCGTGATAGAGGCGCTGCAGGGCGCGCCGGCGCTTGGAGCCGCGCGGGAGCTTTGCGATCTTGCGATCCACCTCCTCGATCGCCTCCATGGTGAAGCATTCGAGCTGCTTGCGGCGGTGATCGCCATAGACGATCACCAGATTGGGATTCTGCCCCGGCTCCCATCTGGGGTCGCCCGCCTCCAGAACACGGCGAAACAGGGCCGGGATCGAAACCCGCCCTTTCGCATCCACCTTGTGGATGCCGTCGCCTCTGAAGGTTCCCGTCACCTTTGCGCCGCTCCTGTCCCTCTCCGGCCCGATGCCGGCCAACACACACCCGAAACGGGTAACGGCGGATCGAGCTGCTGCCACTGCCCGATCCGCCGCCCTCGTCCCATCTCAGGGATGTCCAGCTGCGCGCGCCACCTGGGGGGATGTCTGCTCGCTCGCGCGCCGGATCTTGCTTCAGATGAAAGCGGAGCCTGTATGAAACCTGCTTGTCTGCCAGTTCGGGGTTCTGTCTGCCCCATTTCTGCCCGTTCTCATCCTGGACCCATGTGTGCCATGGGAATTCATGGTAATCAACAGAAATTTTTGGAATCAAAAGGGTGTCGGCGCGCCATATAGCATATTATCACATTATCGATTAGCTTGAAGTTATGCCTAAATAACATATTATAGCGTAAATATGCGATAAATAATCCATATATAGTATCAATATTGATGACCTATATTTTTCCCATGAAATCCCGTGAATGTCACGAATACATCTCCCAAATCGGAGATAGACCAGAGAAAAAACAACCAAAAGGGCGTGTTTCCCGCTCGAATCACAATGAACCAAGGGGCACGGCCTGATCAATTGCCGGGCGTATCCGCCTCCGGGCCCAAATGCCCATGCTTTCCCATGCGATGCCTGCCCGGCGACCGGCGGATCAGGCCACGCCCTTTTCGATCAGCTTTTGCGCCAGATCCGCATAGGCCTCGGCCAAAGGCCCCTCGCCCGCCGCCACCGGGGTGCCGGCATCTCCCGCCTCGCGCACCTCGAGCGCCAGCGGCAGCGCGCCGAGGAAGGGCAGGCCGAGCTTCTCAGCCTCCGCCTTCACTCCCCCCGATCCGAACACATGCGATTTGCCGCCGCAATGGGGGCAGACGAAGACGGACATGTTCTCGATCAGGCCCAGGATCGGCACTTCGAGGCGGTTGAACATGTCGATCGCGCGGCGCGCGTCCATCAGCGCCACGTCCTGGGGCGTGGAAACCACGAGCGCGCCGTCCAGTTCGGTTTTCTGGCCGAGGGTGAGCTGAACGTCCCCGGTGCCCGGCGGCAGATCGATCAGCAGCACATCGAGATCGTCCCATTTGACCTGCCCCAGCATCTGCTGCAGCGCCCCCATCAGCATCGGCCCGCGCCAGATCACGGCCTGTTCGGGCTCCAGCATCAGCCCGAGCGACATGAGCGTCACCCCATGCGCGCGCAAGGGGATAATCGTCTGGCCGTCGGGCGAGGCGGGGCGCTGGCTCACCCCCATCATGCGCGGCTGGCTCGGCCCGTGAATATCGGCATCGAGAAGCCCCACGCGCCGCCCCGCGCGCGCGAGCGCCACGGCGAGATTGGAAGAAACGGTGGATTTGCCCACGCCCCCCTTGCCCGAGCCGATCACCAGCACATGCGCGATGCCCTCGGGCTTCGTCTTGCCCTTTTGCGGTGTGGGGTGGCGGCCGAGCTTCAGCCCCTGCGGCGGCGCGCCGGTGGGAGCCTTGGGCGGGGCCGAGGGCGCCGGATCATGGGCCGTCAGCACCGCCGCGACGTCCTCGGCGCCGGGCAGCGCCTTCACCGCCGCTTCCGCCGCGCCCTTGAGCGGCGCGATGGCGCGGGCGTGCCCGGGGCTTTCGCCCTCGATCACGAAGCGCACCTTGCCCCCCTCCACGCTCACCGCCTTGATCAGCCCGCGCGAGACGGGATCGCCCCCGTCAGGCAGGCGGATCGCTTTCAGCGCTTCGAGGACATCTTCGCGTTTGAGGGCCATTGCCATTCTCCATCAGTTCCCACTGTTCACGATGTGAGCATTTTTCCTGCGAGGGCAAGAGGGAAACCGGAACCGCCACGAGATGGCGGGGCGCCATCCGCCCCCCCCGCGAACCCATGCGCATGCTGCATGGCGGCAATTCTGATTTGGAAATTGTGCGCCCGCAGAAAAAGCTTATCTGTCCGGTGTCGGCGGCAGAGGCGCCGAAGCAAGACAGACAGACACCGGGCCCGAGCGCCCCCCGCAGGAAAGAGTAACAAGATGGCATTCGTATCCGATATCCGCGCCCTCGAGGCATCCCTGGCCCACCGCACGGCCGCAGCCGCGAAGGGCCTGGCGCAGCGCATCAGCGATCGCCGCATGTATCGCCGCACCGTGCGCGAGCTGCAGGCTCTGGATGCGCGCGAGCTGGCCGATCTCGGCCTCTCCCGCTCCATGATCCCCGCCGTGGCCCATGAGGCCGTTTACGGCAAGAACTGAGATCAGCGAATTCGAAAGGTCTTCCTCCTCCCTGGGCCTTTCGATCCATGCGGTGGCGCTTCCTCCTCCCTGGCGCCACCGCGAAAATACCGGGCCTGATCGCCCGGGATGAATGCGAAGGGCTTTCTCCTCCTCCCTGTTGGCCCGACGCAGGAAAGAACGGCAGCGCCTCCTCCTCCCTGGGCGCTGCCGTTTCTTTTTGGCCCGGCCAATGCGGATGTGGCACGCGCGGGATGCCTCCGGCGGGGATATTTGCAGGACCAGTGATGGAAAGGGGGATTCAGAAAGGGATATCGCCGGACTTGCCGGCCGGCTCAAGATAATGGGTGACAACCTTCTTCGTGCCCGCCTTCTCGAACTCGATTTCGAGCTTGTCGCCATCCATGCCGATCACGCGGCCGTAGCCGAATTTCTGGTGGAACACCCGTTCGCCCTCGGTGAAGCTTGCGCTCGCGGTTGCGGTGATCACGGGCGCGGCGGCGGGGCCCTTGGCGGCGCGGGCCTGCAGGCGCCGCCAGCCGGGAGAATTGTAGTGATCGGCGCGGGCGGCGGCCGCTTCCATACGGGCCGAAGGCGCGGCGGCGCCGTGATTGCCGCCGTAGAGGCCCGGCGGCGTCAGCACTTCCACATGTTCTTCGGGCAGCTCATCGATGAAGCGCGAGGGGAGCTGGGATTGCCACTGGCCATAGACGCGCCGGTTGGCAGCGAAGGAGATGGTGCAGAGCTCCTCGGCGCGGGTGATGCCCACATAGGCGAGGCGGCGCTCCTCTTCGAGCCCCCTGAGCCCGTTTTCATCGAGGCTGCGCTGGCTGGGGAAAAGGCCATCCTCCCAGCCGGGCAGGAATACGGCGGGAAATTCCAGCCCCTTGGCGGCGTGGAGGGTCATCAGCGTGACCTTTTCCTCGCCGGTTTCGGTTTCGTTGTCCATGATCAGCGCCACATGCTCGAGGAAGCCCTGCAGATTCTCGAACTGCTCGAGCGCCTTCACAAGCTCCTTGAGGTTCTCGAGCCGCCCCGCCGCCTCGGGGGATTTGTCGGCCTGCCACATGGCGGTGTAGCCGCTTTCATCGAGAATCATCTCCGCAAGCTCTATATGGGAGAGATCCCCGCGCTGCATCTCACCGCGCCAGCGCGCGAGGCTTTCAAGGAGCCTGCGCAGCTCCCCCGCGCCCTTGCCCCCGAGCCCGCCTTCCTCCAGCAGCAGCCGCGCGCCCTCGGCCAGAGGCACGCCGCGCGCCTGCGCCATGGCGCGGATCTTCTGCTGCGCCACATCGCCAAGGCCGCGCTTGGGGGTATTGACGATGCGCTCGAAGGCGAGATCGTCCGACGGGCTGGTGACAAGGCGGAAATAGGCCATGGCATCGCGGATCTCGAGGCGCTCATAGAAGCGCGGGCCGCCGATCACCCGATAGGGCAGGCCGATGGTGAGGAAGCGATCCTCGAAGGCGCGCATCTGGTGGCTGGCACGCACCAGGATGGCGATATCATCCAGCGAAAGCGGATCCCGCCCGCGGCTGCCCCGCTGCATCGCCTCGATCTCCTCGCCGATCCAGCGCGCCTCCTCCTCGCCATCCCAATGGCCGATGAGGCGGACCTTCTCGCCCTCCTGCGCCTCCGTCCAGAGGGTCTTGCCAAGGCGGCCCTCGTTGGCCGCGATCAGCCCAGAGGCGGCGCCCAGAATATGCGGAGTGGAGCGGTAGTTCTGCTCGAGCCGCACCACCTTCGCGCCGGGAAAATCCTTCTCGAAGCGCAGGATGTTGCCCACCTCCGCCCCGCGCCAGCCATAGATCGACTGATCGTCATCCCCCACGCAGCAGATGTTGCGGTGCTCGGCGGCGAGCAGGCGCAGCCAGAGATACTGGGCCACGTTGGTATCCTGGTATTCGTCCACCAGGATGTAGCGAAACCAGCGCTGGTATCGGGCGAGAATATCGGGGTGGCTCTGGAAGATCGTCACCATGTGCAGGAGGAGATCGCCGAAATCCACGGCATTGAGATCGCGCAGCCGCGCCTGATAGGCGGCATATAGCGCCGGGCCCGCGCCGTTGAAGGCGCCTGCTTCGCCGGTGGGCAGGTTTTCGGGGGTGAAGGCGCGGTTCTTCCAGCCGTCGATCACGGCCGCGAGGGCGCGCGCCGGCCAGCGCTTTTCATCGATGTTGGCGGCCAGGATCAGCTGCTTCATCAGTCGCAGCTGATCATCCGTATCGAGAATGGTGAAATTGCTCTTCAGCCCCGCAAGCTCCGCGTGGCGACGCAGGAGCTTCACGCATATCGCATGAAACGTGCCGAGCCAGGGCATGCCCTCGATCGTCTGACCGAGCATGGCGGCGACGCGCTCCTTCATCTCGCGCGCGGCCTTGTTGGTGAAGGTGACGGCCAGGATCTCGTTCGGCCGCGCCGTGCCGGTGGCCAGCAGATGCACGATGCGCGCAGTCAGCGCCCGCGTCTTGCCGGTGCCGGCACCCGCGAGCATCAGCACCGGGCCATCGAGCGCCTCCACCGCCTCGCGCTGGGCGGGATTGAGGGCCTCGAGATAGGGCGCGGGGCGCGCTGCGGCCATGGCACGGGCGGAAAGGGGAAGGCTCGGATCGCTCATGGCGGCAATCTAGCGTGAAGCCGCGGCAAGGAAAAGAGGGCGTTCGACATTTGTTCGCGCCCCGCATTCCATCCCCGCTCTCTTCATCTTGGCCCAAATACTCCCGCCGGAGGCACCCGCCCTCACCGCCCGCAGGCCAGTACCTGGCTGATGGCATCCGGCGAATAAGCCCCGAGCACCCGAGCGATCACCTCCCCGCCCTCGAGGCGCACGGCCATGATCCTCTGCCAATCGGCATCGGGGATGGCGATTTCCGCCCCGCTCCCGCAATCGCGCACCCCCCCGGTGATGAAATCATCGCCGATGCGATGGTTGGAAAATCCCTGAACCTCCGCCACCGGCTCAAGCCGACCATCGCGAAAACGTGCAATCTTCAGGATCTTCGCCAGATGCGGACGATCCACCCAGGCAACTTCCATGAAACCGTCACCATCCAGATCCGCGGCGCCTGCGGGGGCGAGCCAGCGATGCGCGCGACCGATGAAGGGGGAAGCGGTTATCAGGCCCCTCTCGCCATAGATCGAAAGACGCGCTCCCCGGGCAAGATCGGTTTCCACCACGATCACCTCGGGCGCGCCATCGCGATCGAGATCGACGAGGCGCGGCGCGAGATCCTCGAACACGCGGCTTTCGGGCAGGGTGATGCGCAGATGGCGGCCGTCCGCGAGATCGAGCACCAGCGCGCCCCATTCGATGGCATCGCCAAGGATCGCGTGATCATAGCGCGTGGTGGGGGCGTCAAAACCCGCGCCGGTGATCTCGGCGCGAAGCGGGAATGTCGGCAGAAAGGCGGCAAGGGCGGCAAGGGCGATGCCTCCGCCCTGCCCGATGCCCCCGCCCCGCCCCATCAGATCTGCTTTTCGGGCAGATGCACGATCAGACCGTCGAGATCATCCGTCACCTTGAGCTGGCAGGTGAGGCGCGAGCGCTTCTCGTCGGGCTGCCAGGCGAAATCGAGCATGTCTTCCTCCATCGCCTCCTTCGGGGGCAGGCGATCGATCCATTCGGGATCGATATAGGCATGGCAGGTGGAGCAGGCGCAGGCGCCGCCGCAATCGGCATCGATGCCGGGGATGTTGTTGTCGCGCGCGCCTTCCATCACGGTCAGCCCCGTGGGCACCTCGACCTCATGGCGCGTGCCGTTCGCTTCGATATAGATGATCCTGGCCATGCTCGTTTTCCGCTGTTCTGCCGTCACATGCAATTCTTCGCCACAGTCTCTAGCCAAGAGCGCGCGGGCGTTCCAGCCCAAACTTGCACCCGCCTCCCCTCCCCACGCGGCCAGAGCCACGCGGCAACAGGATCGTTCTCGCAGGAAACAGCACGCGAGCAGCCTCGCCTTCCGGGATCACTTCACCGGCAGGGCCACGAAGCGCGGCTCGCCCGCGCGGCGCACCAGAAGCAGCACCGATTTGCGCCCCGCATCGCGCACCTCCTCGATGCGCTTCTCGAAATCCCTGATGGTATCGACCTTCTGCTGGGCAACCTCGGCGATCAGATCGCCGGGGCGAAGGCCCTTCTCGAAGGCGGGCGAGCTTTCGTCCACCGCCTTGATCAGCAGCCCCCCGGCATCGGGGCCGAGCCCCATCTCCTCGCGGATTTCGTCGGTGATCTCGCTCAGCGTCAGCCCGAGGATCTGCTTCTCGGTCGGGGCCGGCTTTTCGCCGCCATCCTCGCCGCCGTTGCGGACGCCGTTCTGCGCCGCCTCGGCCTCTTCGCGCCGCCCCAGAACGACCTTCAGCGTCACCGTCTTGCCATCGCGCCACACCACGAGCCGCACCGCCTTGCCCACTTCCGCATCCCCCACCATGCGCACCAGATCGCGGGTATTCTCGATTTCGCGCCCGTCGAAGGAGAGGATCACATCGCCCTGCTGGACGCCGGCATCCTTCGCCGGGCCATCGGGCACATCCGTCACCAGCGCGCCGCGGGTGCTTTCGAGCCCCATCGCCTCGGCCATGTCGGGGGTGATGTCCTGGATGCGCACGCCCAGCCAGCCGCGCCGCGTCTCGCCGTATTTGCGCAGCTGGTCCACCACCTTGCTGACCACATTCGAGGCCATCGAGAAGCCGATCCCGATCGAGCCGCCGGTGGGGCTCAGGATCGCGGTGTTGACCCCGATCACCTCGCCATCCATGTTGAACAGCGGGCCGCCGGAATTGCCCCGGTTGATGGCGGCATCCGTCTGGAGGAAATCGTCATAGGTGCCGTTGAGCTCGCGCTTGCGCGCCGAGATGATCCCGGCCGAGACGGAAAAACCCTGCCCCAGCGGATTGCCCACGGCAAGCACCCAATCGCCCACCCGGGCGAGATCGCTGTCGCCGAAGCGCACGAAGGCCAGCGGCGCCTCGCTCTCCACCTTGAGAAGCGCGATATCGGTTTTCGGGTCGGTCCCGACGACCTTCGCCGGCAGGGTGCTGCCGTCGATGAATTCGATCTGGATCTCGTCGGAGCCCTCGATCACGTGGTTGTTGGTGACGATGTAGCCATCCTCCGAGATCACGAAGCCCGAGCCCAGCGCCTGATTGCGGCGCGGGCGGGGTTCGCCCTCGCCGTCACGATTGAGAAAATCGTTGAAGAAATCCTCGAAGGGCGAGCCGGGCGGCACCATCTCCCCGGGGCCGGCGGGCGAGGATATGAGCGTCGTGGTGGTGATATCGACAACCGCGGGGCTCACCTTTTCGGCGAGATCGGCAAAGCCCTCGGGCTGGGCGCGTGCGATCGATGCGAAAGCCTGCGCCAGCAGCAGCACCACGGCCGCGAGGAGCAAGCCCGCTCCCGCCATCGGATCAAAGCCGGTCCGGCTTGCGGCTATAGCCCTGTTTCTCACGATATCACCCTCCGTTTTTCACTTTTCGAACACGGCACCGGAAGCGCCCCGGCCACCGCCATCCGCCATATGCTCATACGCACTATTCTCCTTCCCGGGCATCGGGCGCAACCCCCGGCCCGCGCCCGGAGGCGGAAAGGCCGCAAAGATACGCTCAAAATCCCGTGACGCGGGCGCAGAGATCCAGGATCATCCCGCGCCCGAGCCAGATCAGGGCAAGGCCGATCCCCATCGCCACAAGCCCGATGAGGCGCCGGCGCGCCGGCGGGATGGCGCGCAGCATCTCCAGGAGATCCTCGATACGCACAGGGGCCAGCGCATAGGCCAGCCCCTCCACGAACAGAACGAACCCGATCCCGAGGATCAGCCAGCCCATTTGCGCCCCTCCGCGTCAGTTCTCCTGCGCGGCACGCGCCTTCTCCTCAGCCGCCGCCGCGCGCGCCGCATCCGGGTTCTCCGTCTTGAGATAATCGAAGAACTCGTTGTCGGGCGAGAGCACCATCGAGGTGTTGGAGCCCTGAAGAGCCTTCAGATAGGCGTTGAGCGAACGGTAGAAGCGGAAGAACTCCTGATCCTTGCCGTAGGCCTCGGCGTAGATCGCGTTGCGCTTCGCATCCGCCTCGCCGCGGATGATCTCGGCCTTGCGCTTGGCGTCCGAAATCAGCTCCACCCTCGTGCGATCGGCCTGGGCGCGCACGCGCTGCGCGGCCTCGGCGCCGCGGGCGCGCTCGTCCGTTGCCTCGCGCTCGCGCTCGGCGCGCATCCTGCCGAAGGTTGCCGTCAGGTTCTCGCGCGGCAGATCGGTGCGCTTGAGGCGCACGTCGATCACCTCGACCCCGAGCCCCTTCGCCTCGCGGATCGCACCGTTGCGGATGCGCAGCATCAGCTTGGCGCGATCCTCGCTCAGGATGTCGTTCGAGCTGACGGAGCCGAGCACCTCGCGCGTCTGGGCGCGCAGGATGGCATCGAGGCGGCGCTGGGCGGTAGGAATGCCGCCCGTGCCCACCGCCTGGCGGAAGCGCTTCACATCGGTGATGCGCCAGCGCGCGAAGGCGTCCACCAGCAGGCGGCGATCATCAAGCGGCGTCACCTCCAGCTCCTCGGTATCGAGCGACTGGATGCGAGCATCGTATTTCACGACCTCCTGGATCAGCGGAATCTTGACCCCGAGCCCGGGCTCCTCCTGCACCTTCACCACCTTGCCGAACTGCAGCACCAGTGCCTTTTCCGCTTCGCGCACCACGAAGAGCGAGGAAAGCGCCACGAAGGCCGCCAGCACAAGGAGGGGGATTATCAGATTTCTCTTGCGCATTACCGGCTCCCCCCCTTGCGAAGCTCATTGAGAGGCAGGTAGGGAACGATCCCCTGCGTGCCTGAATTGTCGCCCTCATCGAGGATGATCTTGTCAACACCGTTCATCACTTCTTCCATGGTTTCGATGTAAAGGCGTTTGCGCGTCACCTCCGGCGCCTTCCGGTATTCCTCCAGCACCGAGAGGAAGCGGCTGGCCTCGCCCTCGGCCTCGTTCACCACCCGGGCGCGATAGGCCTCGGCCTCCTCGAGAAGCTGGGCCGACTGGCCGCGCGCCTCGGCGAGGATCTTGTTGGCATAGGCATCGGCCTGTTTCTCGAGCTGATCGCGCTCCTGCTCGGCGGCCTGCACATCGCGGAAGGCGGCGATCACCTCGGCGGGCGGATCGGCCTTGTCGAAGTTGACGCGCACGATGTTGATGCCGCTGCCGTAGCTGTCAAGCGTGGACTGGATCAGCTCCTTCAGCCGCTCGGCGATGATGCCGCGATCGCGGTTCAGGATCGGCGCCAGCTCGGATTGCGCCACGATCTCGCGCATGGCGGATTCGGAAACCGCCTCGATCGTCTGCACCGGGTTCTCCAGCGTATAGAGATACTTGAAGGGATCGTTGATGTTCCAGACAACCTGGAAATCGATATCGACGATATTCTCGTCGCCCGTCAGCATCAGCCCCGCATCGCCGCCCTGACGGCCCTTGCCGATATCCACCGTCTGCTCGCGCGTCACCGTCACGATCTGCCTGGTGACGAACGGCCAGGGCGCGAAATGCAGCCCCGGATCGCCGGTCTTGTAATATTTGCCGAGGAACAGTTCGACGGATTTTTCCTCCGGCTTCACCGTGTAGAAGGAAGCGAATATCCAGAGCACCAGCAGAACTGCGAACCCGCCGAAGAAGATCAGCCTC
>WFVA01000081.1 GCA_015491895.1 Albidovulum sp.
GTGCGGCCGGGGCGGGCGCGGGGCTTTCGGGCGCAGGAGCGGATGCAGGCGCGGCCCCGCCCATGCTCTTGATATCTGCGGCGCTTTCGCCTTCTTCCAGAAGCACGGCAATGGGGGCGTTGACCTTCACCCCCGCCGAGCCCTCGGGTACCAGGATCTTGCCGATCACCCCTTCATCGACGGCCTCAAGCTCCATCGTTGCCTTGTCCGTCTCGATTTCGGCGATCACATCGCCCGGCTGCACCCTGTCGCCCTCGCTGACGAGCCATTTGGCGAGCGTGCCCTCCTCCATGGTGGGGCTGAGCGCGGGCATGAGGATTTCGGTTGGCATGGTTTTCTTCTCCCTTCGCTCAGGCGATATCGGCTTCGGCGTAGATGTCCGTCCAGAGCTCGGAAACGTCGGGCTCGGGGCTCTGGCGGGCAAATTCCGCCGCCTCGTTCACGATCGCCTTCACCTCCTTGTCGATCGCCTTCAGCTCATCCTCCGTGGCCATCTTGCCCTTCAGCAGAAGATCGCGCACGTGATCGATGGGATCGTGCTCCTCGCGCACCTTCTTCACCTCTTCGCGCGAGCGATACTTCGCCGGGTCCGACATCGAATGCCCCCGGTAACGGTATGTTTTCATTTCCAGAATATAGGGGCCCTTGCCGGCGCGGCAGTGCGCGGCGGCGCGCGCGCCGGCTTCTTTCACCGCGAGCACGTCCATCCCGTCCACCGCCTCGCCGGGGATGCAGAAGGCGGCGCCGCGGGTGTAGAGCTCGGGCGAGGAGGAGGCGCGCTTGAGCGAGGTGCCCATTGCATACTGGTTGTTCTCGATCACATAGACGACCGGCAGGCGCCACAGCTCGGCCATGTTGAAGCTCTCGTAAACCTGGCCCTGGTTGGCGGCGCCATCGCCGTAATAGGTGAAGGAGACGTTATCATTGTCGCGATAGCGGTTGGCGAAGGCAAGCCCGGTGCCAAGCGGCACCTGCGCGCCCACGATGCCGTGGCCGCCGTAGAAATCCTTCTCTTTCGAGAACATGTGCATGCTCCCGCCCTTGCCCTTGGAATAGCCGTCGCGCCGGCCCGTAAGCTCGGCCATCACCCGGCGGGGATCCATGCCGCAGGCCAGCATGTGGCCGTGATCGCGGTAGGAGGTGATGCGCTGATCGCCTTCCTTCGCCACCGCCTCGAGCCCGACGACGACAGCCTCCTGACCGATGTAGAGATGGCAGAAGCCGCCGATCAGCCCCATGCCGTAAAGCTGGCCGGCTTTTTCCTCGAATCGCCGGATCAGCAGCATCTCGCGGTAGAATTTCAGCAGCTCTTCCCTGGAAGCCTTTGGTTTCTTGGCGGTTTTCTTGCCAGCCATGGCTGCGCCTCCGTGTTGTCAGCTTATATAGTTTAGCGTTAAACCATATATTATCCGATCCGGCGCGCGAGGGCGAGAGGATTTTCGCCGCAAGGGCCGGGAAGGGCGTTGGGGGGCTTTGCTGGCTTCAGCGGATGACGATTTCATCGCTGCGGATCATGCCGAGAACGGAGCGGGCCTGTTCGTCCAGCAGATCGAGATCGAGATATTCGTCGGAGAGGCGGCGGGTCCTGTTTTCCATGCGGGCGACCTCGGCTGCGAGCGCATCGCGCTCGGCCTTCAGCGCGTCACGCTCGGCCTCGATCTCCATCCGGCGGAAGAGGCCCTGATCGCCCTGCACCGCGGCGAAGGTGAAATAGCCGGCCGCGAGGAACATCAGCGAAAAATAGATGAAGGCGCCCAGCACGGGCTTCCTGCCATGTGCACTCATGATACGTCTGCCTCGTTTCGCGCCGTCTTGCGCGGCGCTTCGGGCACAATGCCACAAGTGATTCGCCTTGTGAATCCCCTTTGTCGAAAACCGCGCCTGCGGGCGATGACGGCCGCCTCCGCGCCCAGATGCACGGGTGACGCAACGGCGCGCCGGCTGCGGTGCGAAATCTGCTCCGCAGATACGGGATTGCCGTGTATCATGGGGCGGAAAGGAGCAGGGCCATGCCAGGCAGCATCAGCATCGAGGAACTGGAAGATCTTACAGGCGCGCGCAATCAGCCGCCCCCGCGCGGCGATCTTGATCTGTGGCGCGGGGATGGGGCGCTGCGCGCCGCCGTGGCGGCCTTCGGGGGGGCGGCGGATGCGCTGGCGCCCTACGGGGCGGCCCTCGGGCGCGAAGAGATGCGCACGGCGGGGCGCGAGGCCAATCGCTGCACGCCCCGCTTCACCCCCTTCGATGCAGGCGGGCGGCGGATCGACAGGGTGGAATTCCACCCCGCCTATCACGATCTGTTGCGCCTCGGGATCGGCGCGGGCTACAGCGCCATCGCCTGGGAGGGGGCGCCGGGCGGGCATGTGAGCCATGCGGCGATGGTCTATCTGCACAGCCAGGTGGAGCCATCGACCTGCTGCCCGATGACCATGACCTACGCGGCCGTGCCGGCGCTTCGCGCGAGCCCGGATCTGGCCGGGGAATGGGCGGATGGGCTGCTTTCGCGCAACTACGATCCTTCGGACGCGCCGGCGGGCGAGAAGGCCGGCTTCACCATGGGCATGGCGATGACGGAAAAGCAGGGCGGATCGGACGTGCGCGCCAATGTCACGAAAGCCATGCGCGATGGCGAGGGCTGGCGGCTCTACGGGCACAAGTGGTTCTGCTCGGCGCCGATGTCGGACGCCTTTCTGACGCTGGCGCAGGCGCCGGGGGGATTGAGCTGCTTTCTGGTGGCGCGCTGGCAGCCTGACGGCTGCCGCAATGCGATCCGCATCCAGCGGCTGAAGGAGAAGCTCGGCAACCGCGCCAATGCCTCGGCCGAGATCGAATATCACGGCGCATATGCCGAGATGCTGGGCGAGGAGGGGCACGGGGTGCGGGCGATCCTCGAGATGGTGCATCACACCCGGCTCGATACGGCCATGGCGCCGGCGGGGCTGATGCGCGCCGCGCTCGAAGAGGCGCATCACTGGTGCAGCCACCGCAGCGCCTTCCAGCGCCGGCTGATCGATCAGCCGCTGATGCGCGCCGTGCTGGCGGATCTCACGCTCGATTGGCTGGGCGCGCTCTATCTCGGGCTTCGGGTGGCGGCGGCCTTTGACGAAACGGGCGCCGAGGCGCGCGCCTTTGCGCGCATCGGGGTGGCACTGGCGAAATTCCTTTCCAACAAGCGCTGCATCGGCGTGGTGGCCGAGGCGATGGAGGCGCTCGGGGGCATGGGCTATGTGGAGGATACGCCGCTGCCGCTTCTGTTTCGCGAAACGCCCCTCAATTCCATCTGGGAGGGCTCGGGCAACGTGATCTGCCTCGACATCCTGCGCACGCTGGCACGCGAGCCGCTGGCGGGGGAGGTGCTCACGGCAGAGCTGGAGGCGGCGCGGGGGCTGAACCCCGGGTATGATGCGGCGCTCGAGGCGCACCGGGCGCGCTGGCCGGCGCTGCCGTGCGAGGGGGAGGCGCGCTGGTTTGCCGAGAGCCTCGGCGGGCTGCTCACTGCATCGGTGCTTCTGCGCCACCGCCCCGGCGCGGTGGGGGACGGCTATGTGCGCGCGCGGCTTTCGGGCGGGCGCGGGCAGGTGGCCGGAGCGCTCGGCGGGCTCGACGAGGCAGGGATACTGGACGCGCTTGGCGGTGGAGCGTGAGGGCCCGGGCGGGCGCCTGTGGCGGGCGCGGGAGGCCTCCGGCGGGGATATTTGAAGGACCAGTGATGAGAAGGAAGGGCTTCCCGAGTGGCGCTCAGCCCGGCGGAAAGCGCAGTTCCTCGGGGAGGTTCGGGCGCGCGAGGCTTTCGATCACCCAGTCAGCTTCCGGGAAATCCTCATCGGCCGTATAGGCGGAGGGGGTGACGAGAACGCGCAGGCCCGCCCCCTTGGCGGAGAGGAGGCCGTTGCGGCTGTCCTCGAAGGCGATGCAGCTTTCGGGCGGCAGGGCGAGCTGCTCCAGCGCCAGCAGGAACACATCGGGGGCCGGCTTCTTGGCGGCGACCATGTCGCCCGCGGCGATGGTATCGAAGATTTCGCCGGCCGGCTGGCCCCAGCAGCATTGCGCGAGCGCCTCCACATTGGGGAGATTGGTTGTGGTGGCGACGGCGATCCTGAGCCCGGCCCTGCGGGCGGAGGCGATCAGATCGGCCACGCCGGGGCGCAGGGCGAGGCCGCCCGCGGCCAGGATCTCGCTGTAGCGGGCCGTCTTTTCGCGGTGGAGGCGGGCGATGTCTTCCGCGCCGAGCGGGCGCTCGGCCTCGGGCAGCGTGGCCTGGAAGGCGCGGATGCGCTCCTTGCCGCCGGTGGTGCGCAGGAGCCTGCGGTAGAGCGCGCGATCCCACCGCCAGGGAAGGCCCCACCGGGCGAAGGTTTCGTTGAAGGCCTGGCGGTGGGCCTCTTCCGTTTCGGCGAGGGTGCCGTCCACATCGAAGATCAGGGCCTTGAGGGTCATGGGGCGCGGCTTTCGATCCAGGGGCCGAGGGCGGCGAAATCGTCGAATGCGAAATCATGGGGGAGTTCGCTCACCGGCTTCTTGCGATAGCCGCCGGTGAAGAGCGCGAAGGGCAGGCCGGCGCGGCGCGCGGTTTCGGCGTCCACCTCGCTGTCGCCCACATAGAGGCAGGTTTCTTCGCCGAGAAGCTTCAGGCACTGGCGCAGGGGGGCGGGATCGGGTTTCTTCACCCCGAGCGTATCGCCCCCCACCAGGGCCGCGAAGTAATCCTCCATTTCCAGCAGGCGCAGGATCTCGCGCGCCGGCGCTTCGGGCTTGTTGGTGCACAGGCCGAGCCTGTGGCCGCGCGCCTTCAGGCTTTCCAGAAGCGGCAGGAGATTGGGGTAAGGCCTTGTCAGCGTGGCGGGATCGGCGTCGTAATGGCGCATGAACACGCCCACCAGGCGCGCGTGCTCGCTTTCGGGGATGCCGGCGGCCTGCATGGCGAGCGCCACGAGGCGGGGCACGCCATTGCCGATGTAGCCGGTCACCGTTTCGAGGCTCTGGGGCGGCTTGCCTTCATCGGCCAGCATCCTGTTGCAGGCCGCGTGCAGATCGGGGGCGCTGTGGATCAGCGTGCCGTCGAGATCGAAGACGATGGCCTTCACGCGTTTTCCTTCCACTTGATCGAACAGCCCATGGAGGGGATCTGTTCTTCGGGGCCGCGGCCCGTTTCGGCGATCTGCTTCATCGCCTCGTAAAGATCGCGGCGCAGATCGGGCGGGCCGGCTTCCTTGCGCGAGGCATCGAGACGGCCGCGGTATTGGAGGGCGAGATCCTTGTTGAAGCCGAAGAAATCGGGAGTGCAGGCGGCGCCGTAGGCCCGCGCCACCTCCTGGCTTTCGTCGAAGAGATAGGGGAAGGGGAAGCCGCGCGCCTCGGCCATCTTCTTCATGTTCTCGAAGCTGTCCTCGGGGTAGGCTTCCGGGTCGTTTGACGAAATCGCCACCACGCCGATGCCGAGATCCTGAAGATCGCGGGCATCGCGGATGATGCGATCGAGCACCGCCAGCACATAGGGGCAGTGATTGCAGATGAACATCACCAGCGTGCCCTTTTCGCCCTTCACGTCATCGAGCGTCCAGGTCCTGCCGTCGGTGCCGGGGAGCGAGAAATCCGGCGCCGGCCGGCCGAAATCGCAGACGGGGGGTGTTACGGCCATTGTTCTTTCCTCCAAGCTGTTCGCGCGATCAAGGTGGGCAGGGCGCGGGGCCCGGCCTCGTTCTAGCCCTGAAGCGGCACGAAGCGATAGCTTTCATCGCCGATCTTCTCGGCCTTGCCGATGCCCGGGTGGGCGATGTGATAGGCGATCAGGGTGATGTCATTGCGCGAGAGGTGATCGAGCAGGGCCAGGCGTGTTTGCGCGGCCATTTCCCCATCCTGATCGCGCGCCGAAACCCAGCCGGGGCGCTCGAAGGCGATGATATCGTTGGTAAGCGCATCGCCCACCACCATCACCTGCCCGGAAGGGGTGGTGATCTCGTAGGAATAATGGCCGGGGCTGTGGCCGAAGGTGGGAAAGGCCCTGACGCCGGGCAGAAGATCGGGCGCGCCCTCGAACAGGGTGAAGAAATCCGCCCCGAGGAGATCGAGCCGCCGTTTGGCGCCGGCCGCGAAGGATTTGCGGTTCTGATTGATCCGGTCCAGGGTTTCGGGATCGGTCCAGTATTCGAATTCGACCTTGCCCATCATGTGCTCGGCTTCGGTGAAGGTTGGTTCGTCGAAGTCATCGAGCACGCCCCATAGGTGATCGGGGTGGCCGTGGGTGAAGAGCACATGGCTCACATCCCCGAGCCCGACACCGATTTCATCCAGCGCATCGGGAAGTTCGCCCACCGTATCCTGAAATCCGGTGCCCGAGCCCGCATCGAACAGCACCGTATGCGTGCCGTCGCGCAGGAGGGTGACATTGCAGGGCGGGGTTATGCGCTCGGGGATCGTTTCGATGCCATGGCGCCTCAGGATTGCCAGAAGCTCATCCTGTGGTGCCTTTTCATAGACCGCATTGCCCGAAAGCACGAGATGGCCGTCCGAGAGGCTGTCGATGCGGATATTGCCGGCTTCGATGGTGCCGAGAGACCAGACGCGCGCGGGCAGCCCGGCGGCAAGGGCGGCGGCGCCGGTGGCGGTGAGAAAGCTGCGGCGGGTGATCTTCATGCGGGTTCTCCTTGCTGGACGTTTCTCTGTGCGGTTTGCATTGCAATGTTTGAATATCGATTGCGAATATCGCCCCATGCGCCGGCCGCGTCCAGCCCGTTCGCCGCCCTTGGCGCCTGTTTCGGCAATATGCCGCATTTTCGGCGCGGCGGAAAGCGTGGCGCCGTTGGGGCGTGGGCCTAGCTCGTGAGCGCGGCAAAGAGGCGCGGCAGCTTCTCGGGCAGGCGCTCCACCTGATCGATGATCGTGTAGTTGTTTTCGCCGAAGATGCGCGCCACGTAGCGGTCGGCTTGCGGGTCGAGGGTGAGGCAGTAGCTGTGGACGCCCTCCTTCTGCAGCTCCTGCACCGCGCGCTTCGTGTCCATGCGCAGATACTGGGGATCGCGCTCGTCGATATCGGCCGGTTCGCCATCGGTGACGATCAGCAGAAGCTTGTGGCGCTCGGGGCGCATCTTCAGGTGCTGGGCGGCGTGGCGCATGGCGGCGCCCATGCGGGTGGAAAGCCCGCCCCTCATGCCCGCAAGGCGGCTTTTGGCTTCTTCGTCAAGGCCCTGGTCGAAATCCTTGAAGCGGTAATACTGCACATCGTGGCGGCCGTCGGAGGCGAAGCCGTGGATGGCGAAGGGATCGCCGATGCCGTTGATCGCGGCGGCCACGAGGGCCGAGGCCTCGCGGGTGAGATCGAGCACCGTCTTGTCCGTGCCGCGCACCTTCTCATTGGTGGATTCGGAGAGATCCAGAAGCACCAGCACCGCCAGATCGCGGCGGTTGATGACGCTGCGCATGGTGATGCGCATGTCGGGCTGGAGGCCGATCCTGAGCATCACCATCGCATCCACCGCGGCATTGATGTCAAGCTCGTCGCCATCCTCGAGCTTGCGCATCCGCGTCATGCCCTGGGGGCGCAGGCGGTCGATGATCTGCCTGATGCGGTGGGAGACGCCCTTGTGCTCGCTCAGCACCCTGTCGATCTCTTCCGGGTCGCCCCGCCCCTGGCGGCGCTCGTAGACGGTCGTCCAGGCGGGGCGGTGAAGCTGCACGCGGTAATCCCATTCGGGATAGTGGTAAGGGGCGGAGACGGGCTCCTTCCCCTCCATCTCGTTGAAGGAAACGCCCTCGTCCTCGTAAGGGAAAAGCTCGGTCGAGAGCACCCAGACTTCCTGCGCGTCGTCGCCGGCGGTTTCCACCTCCACCTCGTTGACGAATTCCATCAGGCTCACATGCTTGCGCACCTGGCGCTGCGAGGCGGGGATATAGGCGGTGGATTGCGCCCATTCGAACTGCTCGAGATCCCATACGAAGCGGTTGTCGTCGCGCCAGGGCAGGTTGAGGCTTTCGAGGATGCGCAAGGAGGGCAGGGCGCGGCGGTGGGAGAAGATGCCGTAAAGCTCGCGTCCGAGATCGGCGGTGAAGGCGCCGTCCATCGCGTGGGCCTCCACGTTTTCGTGGAAGCGGCGCGCGAGATCGTCGAGCGCTTCATCTCCGGTGCGGTGTTCTGGATCGAGAAGGGCGATGGCGGCGCTTTCGAGGAGGTGCATCGCCTCGTGCTCGTAATCGGCTTGGGGCGCCGCACCGGCCACCCTGCGCCACAGGCGGCGCAGGCCGGGGAAGGCGCGCGCGGCGTTCCATTCCACGCGCGCATCCTCCATGAGGCCGATCATGTATTTCTCGGCCGGGGCAAGGGCGCCGGCGGACTGGGGCATTTCGGTGTAGCTGATATGGGCGGCCATATGCGCGGCCATGGCGCGGTAGAGATCGATGCCGGGAATATCGCCCAGATCGTCCACCGCATCAGGGAGGTGCAGCGCGCCTTCCTCGATGAAGGGGCGGAAGCCCAGGGTATCGGCGGCCGAGGGGCGCAGGAAGAAATCCCGCCCCCAGAAGGCGCGCAGGTAGAAATTGAGCCGGCGCTGGCTGTCGATGAAGAGGGTGCCCTTGCGCTCCTGCTTCAGCACGGCGAGGCTGTCTTCGGTCTCGAGCCCGAAATAGGCGGCCTGGCGGGCGAGATCGCGCCGGTAGGCATCGGCGCCGAATTCCGCCCAGCGGCGCAGGCCGGTCAGCGTGAGCCTGGAAAGCAGTTCGTCGATCACCCGGAACATGGGCCTGAGGCCGCGCGGGGCGCGCGCCGAGAGGCGGTGGAGAAGCTGGAGATAGGCGCGCAGCAGATCGGGATCGCCGAGGCGGCGCGAAACCGCGGGCAGGGTGGCGATCATGCGCTCGAGCACCTGCCCCGAAACCATGGAGGAGAGCTTCAGCGCCGCCTCCCCCACGTCGCGGATGATATCCTCGCCGCAATCCTTCACCACCATCGGCATTTCATCAAGCCAGGTGGTGACAAGCGCCGGCCCCTTGCGCAGATTGACCATGCCGCGCGCGCCGTCGAGGTAATCCTTGAGCGCGGCGGGGCTCATCACGCGGGCAGCCTCGGCAACCGTCGCATCGAGCGTATCGGCAAGCTCGGGCGCGGCGGCGATCAGCTCTTCGCGGTAGTCTTCGAGATTGACGGTCATGGTCTGGTCCAAGCGCAGGGGAGTGCCGGGCCGCGGGCGGAAGCGAAGCGCCCGCCCGGGGGGGCGGTCGGGCGCTGCCCGGGCCGCTGCGCGCCCCGGGCGTGATCTGGAGCGCCTTTCGCCATCGCCTCAGCCGAAAAACGTGTTGACGGCCGCGTCCAGCGTCTCGCGCATGTCCGCATCATCGGTGATCGGCTCGACAAGCGCCATGCGGCAGGCGGCGGCGGGCGCGATGCCCTTCTCGATCAGCTGGCCCGCGTAGATCAGGAGGCGGGTGGACATCCCTTCATCCAGCCCGTGCCCCTTGAGATTGCGCGAGCTTTGCGCCACCTGCACGAGCTTCGCCGCGATCTCGGGGGCAACGCCGGATTCATGGGCCACGATCTCGGCCTCCACCTCGGCCTCGGGGTAATCGAAGCTCATGGCGCCGAAGCGCTGCTTGGTGGATTGCTTCAGATCCTTCATCATCGACTGATAGCCGGGGTTGTAGCTGATGACGATCTGGAAATCGGGGTGGGCGTCGATCACCTCGCCCTTCTTGTCGAGCGGCAGCTGGCGGCGGTGATCGGTGAGGGGGTGGATCACCACGGTGGTATCCTGGCGCGCCTCCACCACCTCGTCGAGATAGCAGATGGCGCCGATGCGCGCGGCGGTGGTCAGCGGGCCGTCCTGCCAGCGGGTGCCGTTGATGTCGAGCAGGAAGCGGCCGATCAGATCGGCGGCCGTCATGTCTTCGTTGCAGGCCACCGTTATCAGGGGCTTTCGAAGCTTCCAGGCCATGTATTCCACGAAGCGCGACTTGCCGCAGCCCGTGGGGCCTTTCAGCATCACCGGCATGCGCACGCCATAGGCGGCCTCATAGCGCTCCACCTCGTCCTTCTGGGGGCGGTAGTAGGGCTCATCGGTAACGAGATAATCTTCGCGGGCGGGGGTGCTCATCGCTTCCTGCTCCCTCTGTGGCGGTTCTGCGTGGCGGTTCGTGGCTGGTATCGGAATGGGGGAAAGGGCCGCCGGCCGGCGGCGGCCCTTCGTTTCGGATCAGACCTTGATCTCGGCCCGGTGCACCAGCATCGCGGTGCCCTGGGTCTGGCGGTAGTTGTCGTAGCCCACCAGGCGGATGTGGTTGCCCGGGTTGTTTTCGCGGCAGAGGTCAACCTCCCTCAGCACCGCGTCAACATCCGTTTCGCCGAACATGGGAAGCTTCCACATGTACCAGTAGGTTTCCTCGGCATATTCGGGCTCGCAGTGCTCGACGGAGGGATTCCAGCCCTTCGAGATGATGTATTCCACCTGCTTGCGGATCTCGTCGCTCGTCATCGGCGGCAGGTAGGAAAACGTGCCGAGCTTGCGGGAATTGGGATCCGACAGGCGGGAGGGATAGTCTTGTACGTCGCTCATTTCTTCATTCCTTTGCTTGAAAGCCGGCAGATCAGCGGTGCTGAACGTCGAGCTTGTCAACGGTGTCGAACTCGAACTTGATCTCTTTCCACGTTTCCATGGCGATCTTCAGCTCGGGGCTGTGCTTGGCGGCGGCGGTGAGGATCTCCTTGCCTTCCTTCTCGAGTTCGCGGCCCTCGTTGCGCGCCTTCACGCAGGCCTCGAGCGCTACCCGGTTGGCGGCCGCGCCGGCGGCGTTGCCCCAGGGGTGGCCCAGCGTGCCGCCGCCGAACTGCAGCACCGAATCATCGCCGAAGATCGAAACCAGCGCCGGCATGTGCCACACGTGGATGCCGCCCGAAGCCACCGGGAACACGCCCGGCATCTGGCCCCAGTCCTGATCGAAGAAGATGCCCCGCGCGCGGTCTTCCTTCACGTATTTGTCTCGCATCAGGTCGATCCAGCCGAGCGTCGCGGCGCGATCGCCCTCGAGCTTGCCGACAACCGTGCCCGAGTGCAGGTGATCGCCGCCCAGAAGGCGCAGCATCTTGGCGAAGACGCGGAAGTTGATGCCGTGGGTGGGCGAGCGGTCCATCACCGCGTGCATGGCGCGGTGCACATGCAGCAGGAGGCCGTTGTCGCGGCACCATTTGGCGAGGCTCTGATGGGCGGCCCAGCCGAGCGTCAGATAGTCCGACATGATGATCTTCGAGCCGACTTCCTTGGCGAATTCCGCGCGCTTGTACATCTCTTCCACGTCGGGCGCGGTCACGTTCATGTAGTGGCCCTTCTTCTCGCCCGTCTCGGCCTCGGCCTTGTCGATGGCGTCCTGGCAGAAGAGGAAGCGGTCACGCCAGCGCATGAAGGGCTGGGAGTTCACGTTTTCGTCGTCCTTGGTGAAATCGAGCCCGCCGCGCAGGCATTCATAGACGGCACGGCCGTAGTTCTTGGCCGAAAGGCCGAGCTTGGGCTTGATGGTGCAGCCCAGAAGCGGGCGGCCGTATTTGTCCAGCAGGTCGCGCTCCACATAGATGCCGTGGGGCGGGCCGAAGCAGGTGGTCACGAACCACAGCGGGAAGCGCACGTCCTCGAGCCGCAGGCCGCGCACGGCCTTGAAGCCGAACACGTTGCCCACCAGCGAGGTGAAGACGTTGACGATCGAGCCTTCCTCGAAAAGGCCCATCGGATAGGCGATGAAGGCGTAGAAGGCGTCATCGTCGCCGGGCACGTCCTCGATCGCATAGGCGCGGCCCTTGTAATATTCGAGATCGGTCAGAAGATCCGTCCAGACCGTCGTCCAGGTGCCGGTCGAGCTTTCCGCGGCAACGGCGGCGGCGGCTTCCTCGCGCGGCACGCCCGGCTGCGGGGTGATCTTGAAACAGGCCAGGATATCGCTTTCCTTCGGCGTGTAATCCGGCTCCCAGTATGTGTCGCGGTATTCCTTGACACCGGCTTTGTATGTTTTGGCCATTGCGCTTCCTTGCGTTAGGTTGGTTGCGAAATCTTTAACGGTTTCTTCAGGTGCTCTCCTCCCCGGGCCAAGGCCGCAGGCGGTAGCGTGTGGACAGTATGACGGCAGGCGGGTATATAGGGAAATTGATAGTTTCTATCTTCAACATAGATGAAAGCCTATGGATCGGAGCAATACCAATCTCTTCGTGCAGAGCATCACCCTGCGCCAGCTGCAGATCTTCGAGAGGGTGGTGCGCCTTGGCGGGTTCACCCGCGCCGCGGAGGCTCTGAATCTCACCCAGCCCACGGTTTCCATGCAGATCCGCAAGCTTTCCGATACCCTCGGCCTGCCGCTTCTGGAGCATGTGGGCGGGCGGGTGCATCCCACAACCGCCGGGCGCGAGGTCTATCGCGCGGCGCGCGACGTGCTGGAGCGGATGGCGGCGCTCAGGGATTTCGCCGACGAGGCGCAGGGCGTGGTGCAGGGGGATCTGCGGCTCGGGGTGATCTCCTCGGCGATCTATTTCATGCCCGCGCTCCTCGGCGCCTTCGCCGAGCGCCATCCGAAGGTGGTGCCGCAGCTCATTGTCACCAACCGCGAAAACGTGCTGCGCCGCCTGCGCGAAAATCTCGATGATCTGCTGATCATGGGCCAGGCGCCGCGCGAGCTGCCGGTGGAGGCCTATCCCTTCATCGGCAACGAGATCGTGGTGGTGGCGCCGCCGGGCCACCCGCTGGCGGGGGAGCGCGCGATACCGCTTGCGCGGATCGCGGCAGAGAAATTCCTGGTGCGCGAGCCGGGCTCTGGCACCCGCAAGGCGGCGGAGCGGCTTTTCGCGCAGGCCGGGGTGGCGATCCGCCCCTGGATGGAGCTCGGCTCGTCGGAGGCGATCAAGCAGGGGGTGATGGCGGGGCTCGGAATTTCGGTGCTCTCGCGGCGCAACATCGCGCGCGAGCTGGCCGCCGGCACCATCGCCGAGCTGGATGTGCAGGGCTTTCCGATCACGCGGCGCTGGTATGCGGTGCATCCGCGCGGCAAGGAGCTTTCCCTCGCCGCGCGCCGCTTCCTCGATTTCATCCTGACCGAGAGCGACCGCATCCTTTCCGACGGCATCAGCTCACCGCCCCATGCGCTGCCCGGGGAAGCCCCGGCCGCCGGAAGGGCGCCCGGGGGCGGATGAAAACAGGGGCGCGGGGGGCGGCGGAACCCGCGCCCGGCAGGGGGCGCTTCGGGCCGCCGGCCCGATGGCCGCCCGTTTCCTTACATCCCGCGCTCGAACACCAGCCGGAAGGTGACGGGGAAGGCGCGGGTGATCGAGGGCAGTTCGGCGATCTCCTGCAGCTTCGTGATCCCTGCGTCGATGCCTGTGTCCTCGGTCGAGAGCCAGAGCATCCCCTCGCTCACCACCATCACCCGGCCCTCGCCGAGGCGCGCCACCGCCACATCGCTTTCCACCGGAATATCGGCGCCGAGGAAGGAAAGCGTGCCTTCAAGCGATGCCGTGGTGATTTCGCCGACCGGCAGATCGGCCAGCGCGGCGATATCCACCGTGGCGCTCACCACGGCCTTCGCGGCGCCGCCGAACACATGCTTGTTCATCCGTTCGTCGCGGATCTCGATATTGGTATCGACGGAGGCGAGATCGATCTCCAGCATCGCCTTGCCGTCATCGCTGACCGATCCCGAAAGGCCGCGGAAGAAATGGGTTTCGCCCACGCTGTCCTTCTTGACGGAGCCGAAGGCGAGGCTCGATTTCCCGCCATCGAGCTTCCAGCCGCCCCCGCCCGCGCCGCCGTGGCCGTCGGCCAGGGCCGCGCCGCCGGTCAGCGCCATCGCAAGAGCGGCCGCCATCGAAATAAAGATTTTGCGCATTTCTCATCCTCCCATATTGTTGCCGCGGCAGCGATCATTCGCCGCCGTCAGATCACCAACACGCCATGGGCGATTTTATTCGCCGTTTCATGAGGCATTTTGCACGGGAGCGTTTGGAGCGGACGTGGGACCAATCTCGAAAGCCGGGGATCGCGCCGCCGCGCGGCGCGCGGTGGCGGACGGGCTGCCGGCCCTTCTGGAGCGGCTCTGGCGCTTTGCCTGGACGCTGTGCCGCAGTGCCGAGGAGGCTGACGATCTCGTGCAGGCCACCTGCCTCAGAGCGCTTGAAAAGGCGCATCAGTTCAGCCCCGGCACGCGGCTTGACAGCTGGGCCTTCAGCATCTGCCGTTCGATCTGGCTCAATGATCTGCGCGCGCGCGGGATCCGGCGCGGCAACGGGCAGGTGCCCGCCGAGGAGGCGGACATTCCCGCCAGCGGCCCGGATGCGGAAACGAATATTTTCGCCGGCGAGGTTGTTGAACATGTGATGGCCCTGCCGCAAGCGCAGCGCGAGGCGGTGTTTCTGGTCTATGTGGAGGGGTTTTCATATCGCGAGGCGAGCGCGATCATGGGCGTTGCAATCGGAACCGTGATGAGCCGCCTTGCCGCCGCGCGGGCAAGGCTCGCGCCGCTGAACCGGCCATCACGGGGCGAGGAGGGCAGGGCCGGAGGGGCAGGAGGAGGCGGGCGCGGCGGCTCCGGGGATGATGCGAATGGCGCAGAGGCGGGAAGGCAATGAAGAGAAGCTGGTCGGACGAAGAGATAACGGCGTTTCTCGATGGCGAGATGGCGCCGCGGGAGGCCGCCCGGATCCGCGCCGGGGCGGGGGAGGATCGCGCGCTGGCGCGCCGCATCGAGGCGCTTTCGCTCGACAGGGAAGCGGTGGCGTCGGCTTTCGATGCCCTGCTCGACGTCGCCCGCAGCCGCGATCTGGGCCGTTGCCTCGAGGCAGGGCGGGGAATGGCGCAGGGGGCGGCGCAAGGGGAGGCTGGCGGCGAGGCCGGGCGGAGCGGGCGCGCCGGGCACTGGCGCTCGCGCTGGGCCTGGCCCGCTTCGCTGGCCGCGGCCCTGGCTGCCGGCGGGGTTCTGGCCTGGGCCCTGATGCCGGCTCCCGGGTCCGACTGGCGCATCGAGGTGGCGCATTACCAGGCGCTTTACGTGCCCGAAACGCTCTCCCCGATCACGCCCGACAGCGCCCGCCTGCAAGAGGAATTCGCCCGTGCGGGCAAGGCGATAGGGCTCGATCTCGGGCCGGAGGAGCTGGCCGGAATCGCCGGCCTCGAGCTGCGTCGCGCGCAGGTGCTCGGCTACAGGGGCGCGCCGCTGGTGCAGATCGCCTATTCAGGGCCCGACGGCACCCCCGTCGCCTTCTGCATCATCCGCCGCGAAGGGGTGGCCTCACCCCCCGAAAGCGATGTCCTGATCGGCCTCGCCGCCGCCTCCTGGAGCAGCCCCACCCATGGCTATCTGGTGATCGGCGGGGATGATCCTGAAGAGATGCTCACCCTAGCCCGGGAACTCCGCCGGCGCCTGGAGGGCGGCTGATGCCACCCGGAGCGCCGGCCGGCCCGGCCCCGAGCATCAGCCGCCGTCTGCGCCCCTACGCCAGCGCCTTTTCCGCCGCCTCGCGGATGGCGCGGATGTTTGCGCCGTAAACCTCCGGCTTCTCCACCGAGCCGCCCCTGAACACTGCCGAGCCCGCCACCAGCACATCGGCGCCCGCCTTCGCCACCAGCGGCGCGGTTTCGGGGGTGATGCCGCCGTCCACCTGGATGTGGATCTCCCGATCGCCGATCATCTCGCGCACGCGGGCCACCTTCTCCACCGCCGAGGGGATGAACTTCTGCCCGCCGAAGCCCGGGTTCACGCTCATCACCAGCACCATGTCGAGCATGTCGAGCAGATATTCGATGCTTTCGGGCGGCGTGCCGGGGTTGAGCGAAACGCCGGCCTTCACCCCCTGGGCCCTGATCGCCTGGATGGTGCGGTGGATATGGGGGCCGGCCTCCATATGGGCCACGATCATGTCGGCGCCCGCCTCGGCATAGGCCTCGATATAGGGATCGACGGGGGCGATCATCAGATGCACGTCCATGAAGGTCTTCACATGCGGGCGGAAGGCCTTCACGGCGGGCGGGCCGAAGGTGAGATTGGGCACGAAATGGCCGTCCATCACATCCACATGCACCCAGTCGGCGCCCTGATCCTCGATGGCGCGGATCTCGGCGCCGAAATTGGCGAAATCGGCGGAAAGGATGGAAGGCGCGATCTTGATCTTGCGGTCGAATGGCATGGGAATGGCTCCGCTCTGGCTGAGGTTGGGGTGGGGCGGGCGGCGCGCGGGCCGCCCTTTCCCCTTCATGCTAGCGTCTTGCGGGGGCGCGCGCACCCCTGAAAACGCGCCCGCGCTCAGGCGGTTTGCGGATCGAGTTCGCCGCTGGCGTAGCGTTTGGCCATTTCGTCCATGTCGATCACCTTGATCCTGGAGGCGTTGCCGGCGGTGCCGAAACGCTCGAAGCGATCGAGGCAGAGCTTTTCCATCTCTTCCATCGCCGGGATCAGGAACTTGCGCGGATCGAATTCGCTCGGCTTCTCCTGCGCCACCTTGCGGAACTGGCCGGTGATGGCCATGCGGTTGTCGGTGTCGATATTCACCTTGCGCACGCCCATCCTGATGCCCTTCTCGATCTCCTCGACAGGCACGCCGTAGGTCTGGGGCATCTCGCCGCCGTATTCGTTGATCAGATCCTGCAGATACTGCGGCACCGAGGAGGAGCCGTGCATCACGAGGTGCACGTTGGGGATCTTCGCGTGGATCTCGGCGATGCGGTCCATGGCGAGGATGTCGCCCGTGGGCTTGCGCGAGAACTTGTAGGCGCCGTGGCTGGTGCCGCAGGCGATGGCCAGCGCGTCCACCTTCGTCTTTTCCACGAAATCCTTCGCCTGGTCCGGGTCGGTCAGCAGATCTTCCTTGCTGAGCTTGCCTTCGGCGCCCGAGCCGTCTTCCTTGGCCGCCTCGCCGGTCTCCAGGCTGCCGAGCACGCCCAGCTCACCCTCCACCGAGGCCCCCACCCAATGCGCCATGCGGGCGACGCGCTCGGTGATGTCCACGTTGTATTCATAGGAGGCCGGGGTCTTCATGTCGGCTTCCAGAGAGCCGTCCATCATCACCGAGGTGAAGCCGTGGCGGATCGCCGAAAGGCAGGTCTGCTCGTTGTTGCCGTGATCCTGGTGCATGCAGATCGGGATGTCGGGATACATCTCCGAAAGCGCCTGGATCATGTGGCGCAGCATGATGTCGCCGGCATAGGCGCGGGCGCCGCGCGAGGCCTGCATGATCACCGGGGCATCGCATTTCTGCGCCGCGCGCATGATGGCGAGGCCCTGCTCCATGTTGTTGATGTTGAAGGCGGGCACGCCGTAATCGTTTTCGGCGGCGTGGTCCAGCAGTTGACGAAGGGTGATGAGTGCCATTGTCGTTTTCTCTCCTCAGGCAGCTTTGGTGGTGCGCATGAGCGCGCCGATCGCGGGAAGGGATTTGCCTTCCAGCCATTCCAGGAATGCGTCCTCGGCCGAGGACACATGTGTGAAATCCTGCGTAACGCTCGCCAGATCGAGCGCCAGCGCCGTATCGCGCCCGCCGGCAACTGCCACGGCGCAGCCCTCGCGCGCAAGCTCTGCGGTGCAGGCGGCGAGAAGCTTGGTGGAGTGATCGAAGGGCGGGGTTTCGATCGCGCCGATCGGGCCCTGCCAGAGGATGGCATGGGCTTCGGCGAGCGCGGTCTGGAAGCGGCGCAGGCTGGCCGGGCCGGCATCGAGGATCAGCGCATCCTCCGGGCAGGCATCGGCCGCGCAGATCTGCTTGCGGGCATGGGGGCGCAATTCGCGCGCCACCACCACATCCGTTGGCAGCAGGATCTCGCAGCCCGAACGCGCCGCGATCGCGCGGATCTCGCGCACGTTTTCCACCTGATCGGGCTCATGGAGCGAACGGCCCATGGGCGCGCCATCGGCAAACAGGAAACTGTTGGCGATCCCGCCGCCGATGATCAGCATGTCCATCCTGCGGGCGAGGTTCTTCACGAGCGCGGCCTTTGCCGAAAGCCGCGCCCCGCCCACGATCCCGGCCGCGGGACGCGCGGGCGCATCAAGCGTGGCCGTGAGCGCCGCGATCTCCGCCGCCAGCAACGGGCCGGCAAAGGCGGGCAGCCTCTGCGCGAGCCCGACGGTGCTGGCCAGCTTGCGATGCGCGCAGGCGAAGGCGTCGTTCACGTAGAGATCGCCAAGGCGGGCAAGGCGCGCGGCAAGTGCGGGATCGTTCTTCTCCTCGCCCGGCTCGAAGCCGATGTTTTCGCACAGCAAGGCTTCTCCGGGCTTCAGCGCCTCGGCCATGGCCTCGGTGCCGTTGCCGGCGGGCTGGTGGCAAAAGCGCACCCTGGCCCCGAGTGCGCGCGCAAGCGGCGCGGCGAGCCTTTCGGTGGAAAGCGCCTCCAGCCGCTGCCCGTCCGGGCGCCCCGGATGGGCGAGGATCACCAGCGCCGCGCCCGCTTCCAGAAGCGGTTTCATGCCCTCGGCGAAACGGATGATGCGGCTGGCGTCCCTCGCCGCGCCGCCCTCACTGGGCGGCACGTCGAGATCGGCGCGCACCACGAGGCGCTTGCCCGCAACATCCATATCCGTGATCGAGGGCAGGGCCATCAGATCAGCTTTCCCATTGCGACGGCGGTATCGCTCATGCGGTTGGAGAAGCCCCATTCGTTGTCATACCATGTGAGGATGCGCACCATGCGCCCTTCCATGACCTTGGTCTGATCCATGTGGAACACGGAGGAATGGGGGTCGTGGTTG
>WFVA01000082.1 GCA_015491895.1 Albidovulum sp.
TCACGCTTTCCATGGGGCTGAAATTCACCGCCGCGCTGGTGCAGTGGCGCGCCATGCGCCGGCGCGCGGGACCTTTCCAGAGCGCCCGCGAGCGCCCCGCCATCCCCCGCCGCCTGCCCACGGTCTCGATCCTCGTGCCGCTCTTTCGCGAACGCGAGATCGCCGCCCACCTGATCCGCCGCCTGCAAAGGCTCAACTACCCGCGCGAGCTTCTCGATGTGCTGCTGGTGGTGGAGGCCGATGATACCCTCACCCGCGAAACCCTCGCCCGCACCGCCCTGCCGCGCTGGATGCGGGTCATCACCGTGGCCGAAGGCAGCCTGCGCACCAAGCCGCGCGCCCTCAACTACGCGCTCGATTTCTGCCGCGGCTCGGTGATCGGCGTCTATGACGCAGAAGACGCCCCCCACCCCGATCAGATCCACGAGATCGTGCGCCGCTTTCACGCGCGCGGCCCCGAAGTGGCCTGCCTTCAGGGGATCCTCGATTTCTACAACAGTCGCCACAACTGGCTCGCGCGCTGCTTCACCATCGAATATGCAAGCTGGTTTCGCATCGTGCTGCCGGGGATCGAGCGGCTCGGGCTGGCGCTGCCGCTCGGGGGCACGACGATCTTCTTCCGCCGCGAGGCGCTCGAGGAGATCGGCTGCTGGGATGCCCATAACGTGACGGAAGATGCCGATCTGGGCTTTCGCCTGGCGCGCCATGGCTACCGCACCGAGGTGGTGCCCACCGCCACCCATGAGGAGGCCAATGCCCGCGCCCTGCCCTGGATCCGCCAGCGTTCGCGCTGGCTGAAGGGCTTTGCCATCACCTGGGCGGTGCACATGAAGACCCCGCGCCGCACCCTGCGCGAACTGGGGGGGCGCAGGTTCTTCGGCTTCCAGATGCTGATGCTCGGCACCTTCAGCCAGTTCCTGCTGGCGCCCTTGCTGTGGTCCTTCTGGGTGATCCCGCTGGGGTTTGCGCATCCGCTGGCGGCGCTGATGCCGGGCTGGGCGGTGACGGCGATGGGCGGGCTGTTCCTCGTCTGCGAAAGCATCACCGTCGCCATCGGGCTTCTCGCGGTTTCCGGCCCCGCCCACCGCCACCTCCTGCCCTACGTGCCGACGCTCCATTTCTACTACCCCCTCGCCACGATCGCCGCCTGGAAGGCCGCCTGGGAGATCGTGACCCGCCCCTTCTACTGGGACAAGACGGCCCACGGCCATTTCACCGCCCGCAAGGGCAAGCGGCGCCTCGCCTTTCTGCGCGTTGCGGGGTGGGTCGTGCGGCGCGCGGGCGGGCGCGCGGGGCAGCACGGCCCGATCGCAAAGGGCGGCAGGGCGGATGAAGGGAAACGGGAAAACGGCAAGGCAGAGACCTTCCGGCGCTTCGGCCCCGCCCCTGCCTCTCCCCCTGCTGCTCAGAGCTCCTGAAAGCCCTCCTCGCGCTGCGCATCGAGCGCGAGGCGGGTTTCGAAGGCCCTGGAAATATGGCTTTTCAGCGCGTCAAAGGCCGCATCCCCGTCCCCCGCCTCGATCGCGCGCACGATGGCGTCATGCTCGTCCACCGCCCCCTTCGAGCGCCCCTCTGCGGCAAGCGAGGTGGTGGCCATCAGCGCCATGGTGCGGTGCACCAGATCAAGCTGCTGCACCAGATAGCGATTGTGGGAGGCAAGGTGGATCTGCTTGTGGAAGCGGCGGTTGGCGCGCGCGAGCGCGGCCGGATCGTCCACCAGCGCGCGATCCTCCTCCACCATGCGGCGAAGAAGGCGCACTTCCTCGGGCGTGGCGTGGCGCGCGGCGAGGCGGGCGGCGAGCCCCTCGAGCTCGGCTCGCACCACGTAAAGCTCGGCCAGCTGGTTGTGATCGAGGGAGGCGACGATCAGGCTGCGCCCGTCGCGCGTCAGCAGGGATTGGGTCTCAAGGCGCTGCAGCGCCTCGCGGATCGGCGTGCGCGAGACTCCGAAACGCTCGGCAAGCTCCGATTCCACCAGCCGATCGCCCGGCTGGTAGATGCCGATGTCGATCGCCTCGAGCACCAGCGCATAGGCATCCTTCTGGCCTGCCCTGTTTTGCCTGTTGTCGCCCATCTTTCCTCCTTGTATGCTTCCGCTTTGCCACAACAGGCCGCGAAGTGCAAAGCCCGAACCATGCCCCGGCAATCCCTCTCTCACGTGCGCCACTGGGTGTTCGATCTCGACAACACCCTCTACCCCCCTTCAGCCCGCCTCTTCGATCAGATCGAGGTGCGGATGACGGAATTCGTGATGGAGGCGCTCGGGCTCGCGCGCCCCGAGGCCGATCGCCTGCGCCGCCACTACTGGCGGAAATACGGCACCACGCTTTCGGGGCTGATGCGCGAGCACGGGATCGATCCAGGCCCCTATCTCGGCCATGTGCACGAGATATCGCTCGATCATCTCGAGCCCGATCCGGCGCTTGCCGAGGCGATCGCCGCCCTGCCGGGGCGCAAGATCGTTCATACCAACGGCTCCGCGGCCCATGCCGAGCGGGTTCTGGCGGCGCGCGGGCTCACCCATGTGATGGACGCGGTGCACGGGATCGAACACGCCGATTTCCACCCCAAACCCGAGGCGCGCGCCTTTCAGGCGGTCTTCGCCCGCGCCGGGGTGGAGCCCGGGCGCGCGGCGATGTTCGAGGATGACGCGCGCAATCTCGAGGCCCCGGCGGCGATGGGGATGCGCTGCGTGCATGTCGCGCCCGCGCCAGCGCATGCGCCCCATGTCCATCATCACGCACCGGACCTGCGGAAATTTCTCGAGGATTTTATCCGTTAACCCTGCGGCAGTGCAACGCATGGCAATCTGCCGGGCGAAGGGCCATATGAGGCCGAAATGCATTCAGGAGGCCGAACATGACCGCACATGACAAGTCCATCACCGATGAGCTCGCCCTGGCAGCCGACGGCGGCCAGCATCACCATGAGGAAACCGCGCGCAGCACGGAAATCGGCGCCTATATCCTAGCAGCGGTTCTCGTGGGTGCGCTGGTGGGCGGCGGGCTGATCTTCGGCCTGGCCGGCACGGCCGTCGTTGCCGTGGGGCTGGCGATCATCACCCTGGCAACGCTCGTGGTGCTGACCAAGCAATAGGGTCAGGGCCGCTCAAGGCCCGACCCTGCCCTGCGGCACACGGATCCCTGCGCCCTTCAAAGGGATGGCCAGCCGGAAGGCGCGGGTCAGAGGCGCAGGGTTCGCAGCGCAGATCATTCGCGCTCCGCCTCTCTGGTCGCGCTCAAGCGGGCGCCCCGGAGATCATTTTTTCGTGAAATTTTGCGCAATGCCTGTTTTTTCAGGCCCGAAACCCGCGCCATGCCCTCAGGCGCGCAGGGGTGCCTGTTGTCCGCCCCGCCCCCCACGGCTATCAAACCCGGACCGGACCCGGAATCAGGTTCCGGCCGGAGAATGTTTCGCCAGGACGGGGAAGAAGAGCCATGACCGAACAGACGCTGAGTGACGTGCAGGAATATTACGGCAAGGTCCTGCAAACCAAGGATGATCTCAGAACCAGCGCCTGCTGCCCCCTCGAAGCCCCCTCGCCACGCCTGCAGGCGCTCTTGCGGAATGTTCATGAAGCGGTGCAGGAAAGGTTCTACGGCTGCGGCTCGCCCCTGCCGCTTGCGGCGGAGGGCTGCACGGTGCTCGATCTGGGCTGCGGCACCGGGCGCGATGCCTTTCTCCTCAGCCAGATCGTCGGCGAAAGGGGGCGCGTGATCGGGGTGGACATGACCGACGAGCAGCTTGCCGTCGCCACCCGCCATCTGGATTGGCACATGGAGCGGTTCGGCTACGAAAGGGCGAATGTGGAATTCGTGAAAGCCTATATCGAGGATCTGGAAAGCGCCGGGATTGCCGATGAAAGCGTGGATATCGTGGTGTCCAATTGCGTGATCAACCTCTCGCCGGACAAGGAACGGGTGTTTCGCGAGATCTACCGCGTCCTGAAGCCCGGCGGGGAACTCCTTTTCTCGGACGTTTTCTCCGCCCAGCGCATCCCGCAAGCCCTGCGGTCAGACAAGATCCTGCTCGGCGAATGCCTCGCCGGCGCCCTCTATTTCGAGGATTTTCGCCGCATGATGGGCCGGATCGGCATTGCCGATATCCGCACCGTCTCGAAACGCCAGCTCACCCTGGACGATGCGGAGCTATGGGAAAAGGCCGGCATGATCGATTTCCATTCGATCACCGTGCGCACCTTCAAGGTCGATCTGGAGGACAGATGCGAGAATTACGGCCATGTCGCCTGCTACCGGGGCACCATCCCCGAAAGCCCGCATCGCTTCGTTCTGGACGATCACCACGAATTCAGGGCCGGCCTGCCCGTGCCCGTCTGCGGCAATACCGCCAACATGCTCTCGCAAACACGCCTCGGGCGGCATTTCCGGGTCGAGGGCGATTTTTCCACCCATTTCGGCCTGTTCGATTGCCAGCCCGCCCCGGCAGGGAGCGGTGCGGCGGAGGCCTGCTGCTGATCGCTCCGGCAGTTGCCACGTTTGCCGCGGCGGCTCGGGCGGCTTGAGGCGGCTGCCGGGCGGCTTGAGTCGAATTCCCTCTGGCATTCCCCGCGCGCAGGCCTATCCTGCCTCCCCGAAAGGGGGTGCAGAAAATGCGAATCGCAAGTGATATCCTGATCTCCGGCGGTGGCGTCGCCGGGCTGACGGCCGCCGCCGCCTTCGGTGCCGCCGGGTTTGACGTGATCTGCGTGGATCCCGCCCATCCGGTGACCGACGAGGCCGATGCCGGCGCCGATCTGCGCACCACCGCCTTCCTGCAGCCCGCGCGCGGGCTTCTCGAGGAAGCCGGGCTCTGGGAGCGCCTCGCGCCCCATGCCGCCCCCCTGCAGATCATGCGCATCATCGATGCCGGCGGCGCCCGGCCCGAAGCGCGGCTGAAGCGCGATTTCGATGCGCGCGAGATTTCCGATCAGCCCTTCGGCTGGAACCTGCCGAACTGGCTCTTGCGCCGCGAGATGGTGGCGCGGCTCGACGAAATGCCGAATGTGGATTTCCGCCCCGGCGTGGCGACGCGCGACGTGCTGACGCGCGAAAGCGAGGCGCTGGTAACGCTTTCCGACGGCAGCCGGGTCTCGGCCCGGCTTCTGATCGCCGCCGACGGGCGCAATTCGCCGGTGCGCGAGGCGCTCGGCATCCCTGCAACAACCATCCGCTACGGGCAGAAGGCGCTGGCCTTTGCCGTCACCCATCCGATCCCGCATGAGAATGTCTCGACCGAGATCCACCGCTCGGGCGGCCCCTTCACCCTGGTGCCGCTCCCCGATCGTGAAGGGCGGCCCTGTTCGGCGGTGGTGTGGATGGAGCGCGGGCCCGAGGCGCTGCGGCTGCTGGCGCTGGCGGCGGCGGATTTCGAAGCCGAGATGAACGAGCGCTCCTGCAACATCCTGGGGCCGCTCCGCCTTGTCACCCGGCGCAGCATCTGGCCGATCATCAGCCAGCACGCGGCGCGCATGAGCGGCGAGCGCACGGCGCTGATGGCGGAGGCGGCGCATGTGGTGCCCCCGATCGGCGCGCAGGGGCTCAACATGAGCCTCGGGGATCTGCGGGCGCTTCTGGATCTGGCGCGCAAGGCCCCCGAGCGGCTCGGCGATCGGGCCATGCTCGCCACCTATCACCGCCGCCGCTACCCGGAGGTGCGCGCGCGCCTCGCGGGGATCGACATGCTCAACCGCGCCTCGATGCTCGCGCCCCGCCCCCTGCGCGATCTGCGCGCCGCGGCGCTCGGCGCGCTCTATTCCGCCGGCCCGGTGCGCAAGGCGCTGATGCGCGCGGGGCTCGGGATGCGCTGAAAGCCCGGCCCCCGGGGCCGTGGCGCGCTCGGGATGCCTCCGGCGGGGATATTTGCGGGCCAGCGATGAGGGCCGCGATCAGGCAGGCGGGCCGAGCACTTCGTCGAGCATGGGCTCAAGGCGGGCGAGGCTGGCGTCCACGTCCTTGAGCTTGTCGAGGCCGAAGAGGCCGAGGCGGAAGCTTCCGAAATCGCTGCCTTCTTCCACCATAAGGGGCACTCCGGCGGCGATCTGGACGCCATGGCGCGCGAATATGCTGCCGTTTCGGATCTCGGGATCATCGGTGTAGCTCACCACGACGCCGGGGGCCTCGAAGCCTTCCGCCGCCACCGATTGCACGCCCCGCGCCTTCAGAGCCTCGCGCACGCGCCGGCCCTGTTCCCACTGGGCCTCCTGCAGGCGGTCGAATCCGATCTCGCGCATTTCGTTCATGGTGTCGCGCAGGGCAGCGAGCGCGTCGGTGGGCATGGTGGCGTGATAGGCGTGGGCACCGGCCTCGTAGGCTTCCATGATCGCCACCCATTTCGCGAGATCTAGGGCGAAGCTGGTGGAGGTGGTTTCATCAAGCCGCCTGCGGGCCGCCTCGCCCAGCATCACCATGCCGGCCGAAGGCGAGCCCGACCAGCCCTTCTGCGGCGCCGAAATCAGCACATCGACGCCCGCCCTTTCCATATCGACCCAGACAGCGCCCGAGGCGATGCAATCGAGCACGAACATGCCGCCGACCTCGCGCATCGCTTCCCCGAGCGCGGCCAGGTAATCATCGGGCAGGATCATGCCCGAGGCGGTTTCCACATGCGGCGCAAAGAGGATGTCGGGGCGGGTTTCGCGGATCGCCTGCACCACTTCCCCGATCGGCGGCGGGGCGAAGGGCGGTGGCGCCGTTGCCCGTGCGCCGGGCCATCAGCACGGTTTCGCGCGCCGGGATCCGCCCCATCTCGAAGATCTGGCTCCAGCGGTAGCTGAAGAAGCCGTTGCGGATCACCATGGCGTGGCGACCGGTGGCGAACTGGCGCGCCACGGCCTCCATCGCGCAGGTGCCACCGCCGGGCACCAGCGCCACCGAGCGGGCGTTATAGACCTCCTTCAGAGTGGCGGAAATATCGCGCATCACCTCTTGGAACCGCTTTGACATGTGATTGAGCGAGCGATCGGTGAACACCACCGAATATTCCAGAAGGCCATCGGGATCGATTTCGGGATTGAGGCCGGGCATGGGCTTCTCCTGTGGCTGCGTCGGCGCGACTTTCCCCGAAAGGCCCACCCGCCGCAAGGGGCAATTCATCCCATCATCCCAGCGGCCCGGGAAGGCGCTCCTCGCTCAGGAGCACATTGGCCTCCACATCGCCCACGCCGGGAAGCGTCATGATGCGCCGGCGCAGGATGCGCTCGAAATCCGCGAGATCGCGCGCCACCACCCGCACCCGGTAATCATAGAGGCCGAGCACATGCTGCACGCTCTGCACCTCGGGAATGGCGCTGATTGCGCGCTCGAAATCCTCAAGGCTGACGCGCCCCCTGGTGGCGAGCTTGATGCCGAGGAAGACGGTGACCGTGAAGCCGAGCGCCTCGAGATCGAGATCAAGGGCCGTGCCCGCGAGCACGCCGGCCTCCTGAAGCCGGCGGATGCGCCGCCAGGTGGCAGGCTGGCTGAGGCCGATGCGCCGTGCCAGCGCCCCCGCCGAAAGCGTGGCATCCTCCTGCAGCGCGGCGAGGATGGATCTGTCATGCGCGTCGAGTTCGATCACAGCGGCAGCACCGGGTTCGTCCTGACGGTGGAAAGGTGCATCAGCGCCTCGATATCGTTGATATGGGGCAGCGGCAGGATCCGGCTGCGGTAGATCTGCCGGTAATGCGCCATGTCGCGCGCCAGCACCGAGAGGCGCACATCCACGCGGCCGAGGAATGTCTGAATTTCAATGACTTCCGGGATCTTCCGCGCCTGTTCGATGAAGATGTCGAAGGCGTTGCGCGCGGTCTTGTCGAGGGTGATGCGCAGGCTCACCTCCACCCCGTATCCCAGCGCCGCCCAGTTGATGCGGGCGCGCTCGGCGCGGATGATGCCGCGGGCGCGCATCCGCTCGATGCGCCTTGCGCAGGTGGCCGCCGTGGTGCCGGCGCGCTCGGCCAGCGCGGCGGCGGAGAGCCCCGGCTCGGCCTGCATCTGGCGCAGGATGCGGCGGTCGGTTTCGTCAAGCATGAAAATCGCGATTATCTCATCTTTGGCGAATGGATCCATCACAGGATAAGCATTTCTCACGGATTATGCACGCCATTTTTCGCAATACCCGCCTATAGTGCCCCCGGAAACGATCAAACGGAAACCAACCACCAGAGGGCTCAGACATGCGTGTCTATTACGATCGCGATTGCGACATCAACCTGATCAAGGACAAGAAGGTGGCCATCCTCGGCTACGGCAGCCAGGGCCATGCCCATGCGCTCAACCTGCGCGACAGCGGCGTGAAGAACGTGGCCGTGGCGCTGCGCGAGGGCAGCCCGAGCGCGAAGAAGGCCGAGGCCGAGGGGCTGAAGGTGATGGGGATCGCCGAGGCCGCGGCCTGGTGCGATCTCATCATGTTCACCATGCCCGACGAGCTTCAGGCCGAAACCTACCGCAAATACGTGCATGACAACCTGCGCGAGGGCGCAGCGATCGCCTTCGCCCACGGGCTCAACATCCATTTCGGCCTGATCGAGCCCAAGGCGGGCGTGGACGTCATCATGATGGCGCCCAAGGGCCCCGGCCACACGGTGCGCGGCGAATATGTGAAGGGGGGCGGCGTGCCCTGCCTCGTGGCCGTTGATCAGGATGCCTCCGGCAAGGCGCTCGAGATCGCGCTTTCCTATTGCTCGGCCATCGGCGGCGGGCGTTCGGGCATCATCGAAACCAATTTCCGCGAGGAATGCGAAACCGATCTCTTCGGCGAGCAGGCGGTGCTCTGCGGCGGGCTCGTGGAGCTGATCCGCATGGGCTTCGAAACCCTTGTCGAGGCCGGCTACGCGCCGGAAATGGCCTATTTCGAGTGCTTGCACGAGGTGAAGCTGATCGTCGATCTGATCTACGAGGGCGGCATCGCCAACATGAACTACTCGATCTCCAACACCGCCGAATACGGCGAATATGTCTCCGGGCCGCGGGTGCTGCCGCGCGAGGAAACCAAGGCGCGCATGAAGGCGGTGCTGACCGATATCCAGAACGGCAGCTTCGTGCGTGATTTCATGCTGGAAAACGCCGTCGGCCAGCCCTTCTTCAAGGCCACCCGCCGCCTCAATGACGCCCACCAGATCGAAGAGGTGGGCGAGAAGCTGCGCGCCATGATGCCCTGGATCTCCGCCGGCAAGATGGTGGACAGGGAGAAGAACTGATCCCCGGGCGGATCCTGCGCGGGGCGTGCCGCCGGCCGGTGCGCCCCGTTTTCATGGCGAAAGGGTAGCAAAATGGAAGCCGGCCTGCACAACTGGCTGCGCCTGCTGGCGCTGGGGATGATCTGGGGATCGTCCTTCATGGCGGTCAGCGTGGCGGTCGGCGGGATCGGCCCCCTGAGCGTTGCGGCGGGGCGGATCACGCTCGCCGCTCTCGCCCTTCTCGCCCTCACCCGCCTTGGCGGCATTTCCCTGCCGCCCTTTCGAGCTCCGCAGGGCCGGATCGTCTGGCTGGCGGCGCTTGCCTTCGGCTTCTTCTCCATGGTCCTGCCCTTCTTCCTGCTGAGCTGGGGGCAGAAATACGTCAGCTCCGGCTTCGCCGGGGTCACCATGGCGGCGGTGCCGCTTCTGGTGCTGCCGCTGGCGCATTTCCTGGTGCCGGGCGAACGCATGAGCCTGCGCAAGCTGTTCGGCTTCTGCATCGGATTTGCCGGCGTGGTCGTGCTGATCGGGCCGGGGGCATTTGCGCGTGCGGGCACGGATCTCGAGCCGCTCGCGCGCCTGGCCTGCCTCGCGGCCGGGGCGAGCTATGCCCTGGGCTCGATCATCACCCGCCTTGCGCCGAAGGTCGATCCCGTGGCCTTCGCAACCGCGGCAACCCTGCTTGCCTCGCTGATGATCCTGCCGGTTGCGGTTGCGGTGGAGGGCATTCCCCGGGGCAGCGAAGCACCTTCGCTTCTGGCCGTGCTCTACCTCGGCCTCGTGCCCACCGCGCTCGCCAACCTGCTGCTCGTCGCCGTGATCCGCAGCGCCGGGCCGAGCTTCATGTCACTCGTCAATTACCAGGTGCCGGTGTGGTCGGTGATCTTCGGCACGCTTTTCCTGCGCGAAACCCTCCCGCCGCAGCTCTTGCCGGCCATGGGCATGATCCTCGCGGGGCTGGCGATCAGCAATTTCGCCCGCGCGCGGCGTCGCTCCGCCACGCGATGATCGCCTCGAGCACGATCACCATGCACTCGGCATAATCCCTGTCGCTCAGGAAAGGCTCGGGCGCGGCCTCGTATTTGAGCGCCGCGGCCATCAGGCAGCCGTTGCCCCAATGGGGATGGGCGCGCCCGGTGCGCTTGCGGTAACGGTCCGCCGCATCGGCTTCGCTCAGAAGCCGGCGGATGAAGCCTGCGCGCGCCTCGGGCGGGCGCAGGAGAAGCACCCGTGCCGCCGCCGTCACGTCGCCATGCAGGATGGCGCGCATCCCGCTACACCGAAGGCGGCGTGAACTGCTGCATGTGGATCGCAAGGCGCAGGGTGCCGCCCGCGAAATCGCCGCCGTTGGCGGTGAGCAGCAGGGGGGTGTCGGCGTAATAGGTGAGCGGCGAGCCCGACATGCCGATCACCCAGCTGCCGGCCGAAAGCCCGAGCCCGCTCGCATAGCGCACCGGGTCGGCGGCCACGCCGAGGCTCCAGTCGCTGAGCGTGCCGGTTATGTCGGCGATGATGCGCCCGGTGACGGCCGTTACGGAAGCATATTGCGGGATCTGCAGCGAAGTGGTGTTGGTGGTGCCGGCGCTCAGCACATGATCGGCCTCGATGATCTTCGTCTCGCTCTTCGCGCCATTGGGGGATTGGGCGGCGCCGTCGGGCACGAAGGCGCTGCCGTCATGGATCACCGCCAGCGCCTCGTCGGCCACATAGCCCCGCCAGCCGGCCTGCGGCGCAAGGAACACCCAGCCGCCGTTGCTGGCGATCGCGAGTTTGCCGTCCTGCCCCGCCCAGGCGTTCACGCTGCCCGCCGGCAGCATGTAAACCGTGCCGTCGGGGGCGGTGGGCGGCGGCGTCGTGGTGCTTTGCGATTGCATCACCAGCTGCGCCAGGCCGTCGAGGCGCACCAGCGCCTCGTTCACCGTCACGTGCTTCTGCGCCTGCGCCGGTTGCAGGAGCGGCAGCTTGAGTTGGGATGTGTCAGTCATTGATGATGATCCTCCTGAAGGGCCCGGGGCCGTAGCTCTGGGAAATCTGGGCGATGTCGATGCTGTAGGGCAGGCTGACGGCGTCGGCGGCCTGATCGGCGGTGCTGTAGGTCCACTGCGGGCCGGTGGTGGTCGCCTCGCGCACCAGCCCCCCGCCGGACGCGATCACCCGCACGAGATAGCGCTCGCTTTCCTCGCCAAGCGGCACCTCCACCGATTGCCAGCTGTCGCCGTCGATGCGGGTGCGGCGGATCCAGCGCAGCGCGAGATCCCCCGCCCCGTCGCGGCTGGCGCGCAGATGCACCGGCGCATAGGGCCTGAGGCCGTTGCCCGCGAAGGCCTCGATCCGGTGCACATAGCTCGGATCGTCATAGGCGCGCCCGGCCGGCCCGATGCGGTAGTGGCGCGCAAGGCCGCGGGCGGAAAGCGCAAGCTCGATCTGTTCGGGCAGGCCATCGAGCAGCACGAAGAAGCTGCCCGCCGGCCACGCTGCGGGCATCAGCGCATCGCTCCCCGCCTGCCCGCGCAGCCGGTCGGTCAGCTCATAGGTATCGGGCGCCACCAGCGCTGCGCCGGCAAACTGGAACACCTCCCAGTTGCCCGCCGTGCCATCGCCGATCGCGGCGAGATTGGCGCCATTCAGCAGATCCTCCCAGGCCACCGAGGAAAGCGCGCCGGAGGTGAGCTTCACCCGAAGCGGCGCGCCGCGATCGCGCAGGCCCGGGCGGGCGGCGGGCAGGATGGTTTCGGTGGTGCCGATCACCGAGGCCGCGCCGATCAGCCGGTTGATCTGATAGCCGCTGTCGGAAGGCGACGAATAGACGGCGACGCTCCCCGGCCAGGGCTTCGCCGCCACCGCCAGATGCGGCGCATGCGGCACCTCGCTGCCCGAGAGCAGCGGCAGATCGAGAAACAGCGGGAAAACAGGCACCGGCGGCACGAAGGGGCGCACCCCGGCCCCGTCCGATACCGCATCGCTCGGCTGATAGACATCCGGCTCGATCCTGACCGCCTCGATCAGCTGCCCCGCCGCCTGCTCCACGCGGTCGATCCGGTAAAGCTCCGCCGTGCCGTCGCGATCGGTGAGGCGCAGCACGTCGCCCGCGCCGTGGGCAAGCGCCGAGGGCGGCAGGGCAAAGCGGGCGCGGTCGCGCGCGATGCGCGCCTCGGCCAGCCAGCGCTCGGTGATGGCGCGCGCCTCCGCGCCCGTCAGCGCCAGCGCAAGCTCGCTCTGCGCCACGCTTTTCACCGCCTCGTCGGGGAAGGCCGCCTCGGCGGCGCGCAATTCGTAATCGCCCCCGGCCTCCACATAGGAAAGGCGCACCTTGCCCGCGGTTTCCGCCTCCGGGCTGCGCAGCCGTTCGATCAGCCCTTCGGATTCGGCCAGCACGGCAAGGCTATCGGCCGCCACATCCGCCTTCACGCGCCCGGTGCGGTTTTTGAAAACGATCCGCCCCTCGCGCTCCAGCGCGTCGAAACCATAGGCCAGCAGCAGCGGCTGGAGCGCGGCGCGGGCATGGCCCCCGTCGCGCACCCCGTAGCCGCGCACGATGCCGTGCAGGGCGCTCGTGTCATGGGCGTGCATGCCCGAGCGATCGCAGATCTCCGCCACCACGGAGGCCAGCGAGCGCGCCCCCGTCCGCCCATTGAGCCAGTGGCCGCGCTCGTAAGCCTCGCCATCGGCCCAAAGCGCGCTGTTGTTGGGGAAGAAGGGAAAGGGCCGCGCGTCCCACGCCCAGACATGCGCACCCTGCGTATCCACCATCCGCACGCCGCTGTCAGCGTCCAGCGGGTTGTTGGCCGGATCCTCCCAGAAGGCAAACATCGCGCGCAGATACTGCATCTGGATCAGATCATCGCGCTGACCGTTCGAATATTTCGGCAGGCCCGATTCCGAGGAGCGCGGATCGAGGAAGCGGTTGGGCTGGTTGGTGCCCTTGTCCACCGCCGCACAGCCCATCTCCGTGAAGCGGATCGGCTTGCTGCCGGGCACCCAGGGGCTGGGCGTGGCCTGGCGCACGCCGCCGATGCGCTCGTGATGGGGGTTCTGCCACCAGCCCTTCAGGTCCTTGTAGCGGAAGATCCAGTCCTCGCCATGGGCCGCATCCGCGATCGGGGTGCGGATCTGCGCCGCCTCCGCCTCGGGGGAGTGGTAATACCAGTCATACCCTTCCCCGCCCATGATATTGGCCTTCAGGTAATCGAGATTGTAGATCGATCCCCAATGCGCATCGAGGTGGTCATTGCCCTCGCGCCAGTCCGAAAGCGGCATGTAGTTGTCGATACCGATGAAATCGATGTTCGGATCGGCCCAGAGCGGATCGAGGTTGAAGTAGATGTCGCCCGAGCCGTCCTGCGGGTGATAGCCGAAATACTCGCTCCAGTCGGCGGCGTAGGAGATCTTCACGCCGCCGCCGAGGATGGCGCGCACATCGCCCGCAATCTGGCGCAGCGCATCGACGGCGGGGAAATTGCCCGATGCCCCCCGGATGCGCGTGAGCCCGCGAAGCTCGGAGCCGATCAGGAAGACATCGACACCCCCCGCCGCGGCACACAGACAGGCCTGGTGCAGGATGTAGCGGCGGTAGGAAAATTCCGCCGGCCCGCTGTAGTTCACCGTGGTGCCGGAGATGGAGAAATCGCTCGCCTGGGCGGTGCCGAAAAAGGCCGCGACCTCCGCCTCCGCGGCGGCCGTGCCATCGGGTGAGCCGGGCTGTCCGGGAGCCTTCGAAAGCGTGATCCGCCCCCGCCAGGGCAGCGCCGGCTGATCGGTGGCGTCGGACCATGGATCAGGCAGGCCGTTGCCCGCGAGCTGATCCATCAGGATGAAGGGATAATAGACGATCTCCTTGCCCATGGCTCTGAGATGCCCGATCGCCTCGATCACCGCCGCATCGGCCGGCGTGCCGCCATAGACGGAGCGCCCGTCAAGCTGCGGCACCTCGTCCGCACCCGCCCGGGGGATGCCGTTTACCACCCAGGGCATGGGCGCGCCATCGGTGAGCTTCTGCTCCACCTTGGGGCGGATCGTGCACTGCCCGCAGCGCAGATCGTCGCCAAACCACGCAACCACCAGCGAAACCCCGCCGCAGTTGGGAAGCTCCTCGTCGAGCGCCTCCACGGAGGTGACGAAATCGCTCTTGCCGCTCGGGCTGTTGACATTGGCGCTGCGGCTGAGGCCGGGGCCTTCGTCGTAATGCACCGGGGTGGTGGCGAGGCTGTATTCGCCGGTGCCGGGAATGAGCGCCACGCCGCGCACCCCCTGGGCGATCTCCGCCGGCTGGTCCGGCTGGGCGGGGCGCACCACCTCGAAGGTGAACTGCGGCACCCGGTTGCCGTAGGGCGCAAGCTCCAGATCCTCGATCACCACATAGGCGATGCCGCGATAGGCCGGCGCGGCCCCCGTGCCCTCCACCGCCTCGATCTTCGGATCGGGCATCTGATCCTCGCCGCCCTTGTAAACCCTCAGATTGAGATCGTCGCGCGCGATCTCCACCCCATCGGCCCAGATCCGCCCCACCCGTGTGATCTCGCCCTCGCAAAGGGCGATCGCAAGGCTGATCGAATAGCTGTAGGTGGTGGTTTTCGGCCGCTTGGGCGCGCCCTTGCCGCCGCCCCCCGAAGTGGCCACATGCTCCTGAAAGCGCGTGGCCCAGATCACCTGCCCCGCCACCCGCCACTGCCCATAGACCTGCGCAATCGGCGCGCCCTCGCTGGCGCCTGTGAGGCGGAAGCGCTCCACCCGCCCCGTCTCCACCACCTCCGAGCCCGCGCCCATGAGGCTCTGATCGAGCACGCGCCCCAGCGTCGCCCCCACCGCGCGCCCGATGATGACGCTCGAAAGCCCCAGCACCGAGCCGCCAACGGAAGCCCCCACCGCCGCGCCGACGGCCGAAAGAACGAGAGTAGCCATTCAGGATCCCTCCCCGGGAAATTGAAAACGCGCCACGATGCGGCGCTGCCAGGGGGCGCTCAAGGGGCTTTCGATCACCCCGTGCCCCGTATAGGCGTGAATGAAGCTGGGCGCGGGGCCTGTCCGGCCCTGCAGCCCCAGATGCTTGGCAACGCTGCCCGCGCGCATCCGAAACAGAAGCACATCGCCCGCGGCCGGCGCATCGAGCGGCTTGGCGCGAAGATGGCGCAGGGCGGCGGCCAGAAGCCGCTCCTCGCCCTCAGGTTCGCTCCAGTCGGGCGTGTAGGGCGGCACGGGCTCGGGCTCTTCGCCGTAAAGCGCGCGCCACACCCCGCGCAGCAGCCCGAGGCAATCGCACCCCGCGCCCTTCGTTGAGGCCTGATGGCGGTAGGGCGTGCCGATCCAGGCCCGCGCCTCCGTGGCCGCGCGCATGCCGATGGCACTCATCCCTGCAGACTCCCGCCGTCATTGACGCCGCTGCGGCTTGGATAGCTCATCAGCCAGTCATCCCCCGGAATATGCGGAAAACCCCGGAAATTCAGGAAGTTCTGGAACTTGAGCCGGCAGGTCTCGGCGCGCTTGTCGCAGCCTGCGTCCATGCGCAGCATGTCGCCCGGCTGAACCGGCGCGCGCAAGGCTTCCCAAAGCTCGATCTCGCGCCCCGTGTTGGAGAGGCGATCGTTCTTTATGAGCGCCGTCAGCCCCTCCGCCGCGCCCGAAAGCACAGTGAGGCGGCCGCGCTCGAACCAGCGTTCGTCAAAGGCGGAGAGATCGGCGAAGCGGAAGATCCGCGCACCGCCCGTTTCCCCGGCCACCACCTCCTCCGCCGCCACCTCGGCGCGGTAGCCGGGCGTGGCGAGATCGAAGCGGCAATCGCCATCGCCCAGAACCGCCGTGCAGGGCTTCTGGTAGATCCGCCCCTGGGGCTGGTTGAGCGCCTCGGCAAGCCCGCGCAGCTCCGCCTCGAAGCCACCGCCCTTTCGCCGGATCTCGCCGATCGAGCCGGCAAAGAGGAGCACCCGCTGGCGCACGTCCTGCCAGTTCACGAGCCAGGCCCTGACGCCGGCGCCGTCAAACCGCCCGGCGGCGATGTCCTCCTCCTTCACCGCCGCATCCGAGAGGATTCCGAGCGCCTCACTGTTGTCCACCGCAAGGCCCGTTGTCTGCTCGAGCGCGCGCGCGGTGAGGCCGGTATCGGCGCGAAACGTGATGCCCTCGAAGGCGAGATCGCGGTCGTGATCGGTGAAGCCGAACACCACGCCATCGCGCCGCTCCACCGCCCAGCAGCGCGCGAGCGTGGTGAGGCCGCTTTCGAGATGGGCCTGAAACTCCGGTGAAATCGCCATCAGACACGCACCTCCACAACCGGCACATCGGGCACCTCGCCTGCCTGGAAGCTGGCCACCGATGTCTGGATGCGGTCGGTGGCAAAGCGCACCGGCACATCGAATTCGAAGCCCGCCGTGATCCCGGCCCCCACATCGGGCGGGGTGGCGAAGGTGATGATCCCGGTGGCGGTGTCCACGCTGTAATGCACCGCCTCCTGAAGCTCCGTGCCCGCCACGCCCACGCGCACCGTGCCTGCCACCGGCTTGGTGATCGGGCGGGTGTAGCTTTCGCCCCCCGAGGCATAGGCCTTGACAAGCTGAAACGCCGTCTCCACCCCGTCGCCGGTGGCGATCGCCTGATCCTCGAAATGCACCTCGCCCGAGGGGCTGCAGGATTTGTAATCCGCCCAGTCCTTCCAGCGAAAGCCGAACATCTCCCCCTGGCGGGCCTCGAAGAAGGCGATCAGGGTTTCGATGTCGTCCAGCGATCTCAGCCCCATGCCGGCGTTGTAGCGGCGGCGCGAATGGGCCCAGGGGCTGTTGCGCTCCTCATGGCCGTTGGCGAGCGTCACCACCTCCGTGCGCCGCTCCGGCCCGCCGATCGAGCCGAAGCTCAGATTGGCGGGAAATCTCACCTCGTGAAAGCCCATCGGCCTTCCCTCCTCTTGTTATCTGGCTGGCCGCGCCCGGCGCGCCTACCTGTTGCGCGCCGCGCGCCCGAGCACCCGGCTCATCTGCGCCGCGATCTGGCTTTCGCTCCTGCGGAAGCCCTCCACATCCGGGGTGGTGATGTTCATCACCACCGTAACGGGGCGGGCGTTGCCGCTCCCCGCCGCCTGCACGCCAAGGCGCCCGTCGGGGCCGCGGGTGAGCGGCATGATCGCCTCGGGGCCGGCCTCCCCCATCAGTCCGGTGGCGCCGCGCATGGCGAAAGGCGTGGGGCCGCTGACGATGCCGCCGCGCGCAAAAGGCATCACCCGCCCCTGGCTCACGGCCCCGCCCTTCGCGAAGGGCAGGAGCCCCTGCACGAGCCCGTCCACCCCCTCAGCGATCAGCCCGCCGAAGTGATTGGCCACCGGGCGGATCGCGGCATTGTAGGCGGTGTTGATCATCGATTGCGCCACCTGATCGAGCGCATCCGTAAGCTTCATGCCGTCAAGCACGATGCCGTCAAACGCCCGCTTCAGCCCGCGGCTGAGCCCGCGCGTCATGGTGTCCACGCTGCGCCCGGTGACGGAGAGCGAATCCCGCATCCGCGCCAGCTCCCCCTCGAAGGCCCGGGCCATGGCGCCCGCGCCCCCCATCGTGCCCTCGAGCGCCGCGAGCTCCTCTTCCAGAACGGCGAGATCGCCGGGTTCAATTGCCATTTTTCGCTTGCTCCGGTGAATGTTGCGAATGATCGGGGAAGGCGGCGAGAAGCTCCTCGAAGCGCCGCCGCCCCAGAGGCGCCGGGCCGCCGCCCTCGCCCAGCATCAGGAGAAATTCCGCCGGCGTCAGCCGCCAGAACTCATCAGGCCCGAGCCCGAGGCCCGAGATCCCGGCGCGCAGCATCGCCGGCCAGTCGAGCCTGCGCGCGCCGCGGCCCGTGCGCCCGCGCGTCATCCCTCCCCGCCCCCAACGGCGA
>WFVA01000083.1 GCA_015491895.1 Albidovulum sp.
ACAAGGAGATCAAGCGCCGCACCAATGTTGTCGGCATCTTTCCGAACCGCGAGGCCGTCATTCGCCTCGTCGGCGCCCTGATGCTGGAGCAGAACGATGAGTGGGCCGTCTCGCGACGATACATGTCGATGGAAAGCCTGAACCAGATAGGCAATGAAGAAGAAGGCGCGGCCCTGATCGCCGCCGCATCCAGCATCTGTTCTGCAAGCAACTTCTTAAGCCTGGCATTCTCGTCTTCCAACGCCTTCAGCCGCTTCGCATCCGAAACCGTCATCCCGCCATACTTGGCTTTCCAGTTGTAGAATGTCCCTTCCGACATCCCGTGCTTGCGGCAAAGGTCGGCGCACTTCGCTCCCGCCTCATGCTCGGCCAGAATGCCGATGATCTGTTCTTCAGAATATCTCGTTCGCTTCATTGTCCGTCCCTTCCTTGGGCCGGACTCTAATCCCATCTGGTGGAAAAATCCCGTGGCAGGTCACGGACCGCATCATTCGATTTCGATGAAAGATGGGGCTCTACTGCAGGACATCATGCGAACAGATAATAAAAGCACAGGATTCGGGGGCAGTGTCGTGGCTGGGCCGTTCCGTGGAGGGTTGGGAGGCAGTTACAATCTGAGGGAAAACCAAGTCACACTTGCAAGTCACACTTGGAGGTACAATCGAGGCCTTGCCGAACCATTTCGGATTGTAAGGATGGAAAGTTGATTACTTCCCTCATTATCCTGAACAGCAAATTGCTGATCATTTTCGTTGTGATATTTTACGTTTTTGGGGGGCGCCTTCGCAAGGCTTGGCCTCCCAGGATTTCCTTTGGAAAACCGATATGGCCTATTCAGCATATTCTGAGCGAGAAAGCGAAAATCCGTTACGCGAAAATACCCGACGGAGAGGAGAAAAATGAGCTGATATCCGGCTATGTGTCAAGACGGTTGACCATGTCCCGGATTGTTTTGGCTTTGGGATCCATCTGGGTAGAGGTCCTTTTCAACGTCGAGTTGGTCACGGGATACCTGATAGATCCGTTTCATTACATTTATTCCATCTACCAGAAACTGAGCGGGAATTGAGGATCAGCAATCCGCCGGCCCCGCCCGCGCCCTAAAGCTGCTCGAGCACCTCGTCGGAGGCCTCGAAATTGGTGGTGACGCGCTGGATGTCGTCGTCGTCCTCGAGCGCGTTGATGAGGCGCATCAGCTTCTGCATGCCTTCGAGATCAAGCTCCGTCGTCGTCTGGGGCTGCCAGATGAGGCGGGTGCTTTCGCTCTCGCCGAGCGCCGCTTCGAGCGCGGTGGCGACCTCGTTGAGATCTGTATCGGCGCAGATGATGATATGGCCGTCATCGCTCGAATCCACATCCTCCGCGCCCGCCTCGATCGCCGCTTCCATCACCGTATCGGCATCGGCCACGTCGGCCTTGTAGGTGATCTCGCCCTTGCGCTCGAACATGAAGGAAACGGCGCCGGTTTCGGCGAGGTTGCCACCGTGCTTGGTGAAGGTGGAGCGCACGGTGGAGGCGGTGCGGTTGCGGTTGTCTGTCATCGCCTCGACGATCACCGCCACGCCCCCGGGGCCGTAACCCTCGTAGCGGATTTCCTGGTAATCCTCGCCCTCGCCGCCGCTGGCCTTCCTGATGGCGCGCTCGATCACGTCTTTGGGCACGGACTGCTTGCGCGCTTCCTTCACCGCGAGGCGCAGGCGGGGGTTCTTCTCGGGGTCGGGATCGCCCATCCTCGCGGCCACGGTGATTTCCTTGGCGAGCTTGGAAAACAGCTTGGAGCGCGCCGCGTCCTGGCGCCCCTTGCGGTGCTGGATGTTTGCCCATTTGGAATGGCCGGCCATGGAAAGCTCCTTCGTGGATCCCTGTGGATTGGCGGTCTGCCCCGTCTGTGTCTGCCCTGTCTATACTGAGCGCCGGCGCGGGGTTCAACACCCGCCTCGCATGCTCAAGCCCCCTCAGGCGCGCAGATCCTTGGGGCTGCCCATCACCACATGGGTGGTGATGCGGCGCACCTGCGAAAGGGTGCCGAGCTTGTCGGTGTGAAAGAGCTTGTAGGCGGCGAGATCGGCGGCCTCCACGCGCAGGAGATATTCGAAGGCGCCGGTGACGTTGTGGCATTCCACCACCTCGGGGAAAAGCGCAACCGCGCGCTCGAATCCTTCCTGCGCCGCCTTGGTATGCTCGCCAAGGCCGACGGTGACATAGGCAAGAAAGCCCCGCCCCGTCGCCGCGCGATCGAGCACCGCGCGGTAGCCCCGGATGACGCCCGCGCGCTCGAGCTCCTGCACCCGGCGCAGGGTGGCCGAGGGCGAAAGCCCCACCCGCGCGGCGAGCGCGGTGTTGGGCTGGCGGGCATCGCGGGCAAGCTCCTGCAATATCCTTGCGCTTATTTCATCAATCTTCGCCATTCGTTGCATATTTTGCCGAAAACCGCGCAACAACACAATCCCCGTGCACCGATTTCGTGATTGCATGCGGGCATGGATACGAGCCTTCTCCCCGCCCTCGCGCTCTTTGCCCTCGCAAGCTCGATCACGCCGGGGCCGAACAACATGATGCTGCTGGCCTCCGGCGCCAATTTCGGCTTTCGCCGCACCCTCCCCCACATGCTGGGGGTGGCGGCCGGATTCACGCTGATGATCCTTCTCGTGGGGCTGGGGCTGATGCAGGTGCTGGAGATGTATCCGGCCTTCGCGATGGTGCTGAAGGGGGCGGCGCTTCTCTATCTGATGTGGCTGGCGCTGAAG
>WFVA01000084.1 GCA_015491895.1 Albidovulum sp.
CCCCACCGCCGCCCGGCCGCCGGCCACGGCAACATGATCGCGCGCAACATTCTCTCGCTCGCCCCTTTCGCCACGCTCTACGATGCCCCGATCCTGCCCCCCATGATCCATGACATGCACGGCTTTTCCTCCGATGCGGTGGCGGTGCTCGAAAGCATCCGCGCCGTGATCGAGAACCGGGAGGCCAACCCCGCCTGGCCCGCGCATGATCGCTGGATCCTCGTCAATGCCTGGGCGGTGGCCACCAGCTTTGCCGACAGCGGCGCCCATCCGCCCTACGCCGATGACCGCTCCCACATCCTCAACCGCCACCTGATCGATCTCGCCCGGCTCGAAGGCGTTGATATCGTGTTTGCCGCCGGCAATTCCGGCACCTTCCAGCCGGCGCCCTTCTCCGGCCCCTATGATCGCGGCCCCGCGCGCAGCATCTGGGGGGCGAACGGCCTGCCGGAAGTCTTTACCATCGGCGCCGTGCGGGTGGACGGCCTGGCGATCGGCGCCTCCTCGCAGGGGCCGTCGCGCCCCGGGCTGGTGGACGGTCTGGAGGGTGAACTGGCAGGTCGAAATTTCCCCACCCGGGGCGCAGAGCGGCCCGGGCATGCGCCCGCCCGCCCGGACGGCCGCATGCCCTCCGTGAGAGGGGCAAATGAATCCGGTCATCTGCGACATGCTCAAGGCACCGGCGCGCCACAGGATGCCCCGATCAACCGCAAGCCCGATTTCGTGATGCCGAGCTGGTTTGGCGAGGTGGAGGATCCGGGGCTCGCCAATACCGGCACCTCCGCCGCCTCAGCGCTTTTTGCCGGGGCGCTGGCGGCACTGCGCTCGGGGGGCGAGGCGAGGCCGGCGCCGGCGCTGAAGGCCGCCCTCATCGCCGGCGCCGGAAACGGCGGGCGCTGGAACGCCCAGACAGGCTACGGGCTGCCCGATTTCACGCCCACGCCAGCCGCCTGAAGGCCCGGGATTCAGCTGCACGAAGCCCCTGCCGCGCCCGCCGCGCCCGCCGCATTCGCCGCCCGCCGGCGCGCCATTTCGCGGGCCATCTTCAGCGCCTCGATCAGGCTTTGGGGATTGGCGATCCCCTTGCCCGCGATATCGAGCGCGGTGCCGTGATCGGGGGATGTGCGCACGAAGGGGAGGCCGAGGGTCACGTTCACGCCGCGATCGAAATCGAGCGTCTTGATCGGGATCAGGGCCTGATCGTGATACATGCAGATCGCGGCGTCGTAGCGCGCGCGTGCGCTTGCGTGAAACATCGTATCCGCCGGCAGCGGGCCTTCGATTGCGAAGCCTTCGGTACGCAGGCGCTCCAGCAGGGGGGCGATCAGGCGCGCCTCCTCCTCTCCCATCGTGCCGCCCTCGCCGGCGTGGGGGTTCAGCCCGGCCACGGCGAGGCGCGGGCGGGGAAGGGCGAAATCCGAGATCATCGCCGCGCGGGTGATGCGGATCGTGTTTTCCAGAAGCGCGGGCGTGAGCGCCCGGGGCACCTCGGCGAGGGGGATGTGGATGGTGGCGGGCACGACGCGGAGCAGATCGGAGGCGAGCATCATCACCACCTGATCGACACCGCCGAGATGGGCGAGAAATTCGGTATGGCCGGGGAAGGCGAAGCCGGCGCCTTCCTTCAGCGCCTGCTTGTGGATCGGCGCGGTGCAGATGGCCGCCGCCTCGCCCGAGCGCACGAGGGAAACCGCGCGCTCGATCACCGCGATCACCGCGGCGGCGTTTTCCGGCACCGGGCGGCCGGGCGGCGCGGGGGCGGGGAAATCATGCGCGAGAAGCGGCAGCCCATGCGCGGTGGCCTGCGCCGCCTCGGCCGGGGCCTCGATCCGGGCCACGGGCGCGCCCGCGGGCAGGTGGCGCGGATCGGCGATCAGGAAGAACGGCAGATCGCGCCCGAGCGCCTCCCAGGCCTTGAGCGCGATTTCCGGGCCGATGCCGGAAGGCTCGCCGCAGGTGAGGGCGATGGGGGCATCCGCCCCCGCCGCCGCCCCGGCCCCCGCCGCCGGCACGGAGGCGCTCATTGGCCGAGCATCTCGATATGGGCATCGGCGCGCAGCTCGGCGAGGAAGCCTTCCGCATATTGCGCCAGCGCCTGATTGGCGAGCTGCTTGCGGATTTCCTCGCGCGAGATCTCCTGCGGCAGTTCGGGGATGCGCGCGCAGAGCATCAGCAGCACGCTGCCGCCCTCGCGCGGCAGGAGGGGCGAAAATTCGTTCGGATCGAGCTTCGCAAGCGCGATCGCCTCGTCACCCGCCACCTCCGCCATTGGCTTCGTGACCCGCTCCAGAAGCTCCTCGGGCTTTCCCTTGTTGATACCATAGAGATCCTCGCAGGTATCGGTGCGTGCCATGATGCGCGCCGCTTCCTTGCGCGCCGCCTCGCCGCTCCTGCCGGGGAGCTTCAGGCGCATGTAATCCACCGTGACCTTCGTGGGCGCGGGGGCGTCGATCTCCTCGAGCGCGCGAAGCTGGAAGAGCGCGATGCCGCCCGGGATCGGGATCGGCTGGGTCACCTCGCCGGGCTTCAGGGCCAGGATCTGGCTGCGGATCTGCGGCGGCAGGTTGGAAAGCGGCATCCACGGCAGCCGCCCGCCCGCATCGCGCGAGCGCGAGGCCGAATACTGGCGCGCGGCGGCGGCGAATGCGGAGAAGGAACGGATCCGGGCAAGGCGGCGCGCGATCCGCTCGGCCTCGGCGGCAAGCTCGGGCGGGGCGGGCAGGATGATCTCGCTCAGAAGCACCCGAAGCCCCGCCGGGTTGGCGGCCATGGCAAGCGCGCGATCCACTTCCGCATCCGATACCTGCACCCGCGGCGCAAAGCGCGTGCGCACCACCTCGCGCCAGAGAATCCCGGCCCTGACGAAATCGCGGAAAGTCTCTTCCGCAACGCCCGCCGAGCGCAGCATCTGCACGAACTTCCCGGCCGTCAGATTGGCCCGCCCGGCGAATTCCTCCATGCCCTGGGCGATCATCTCTTCCGTGGCCTCGATCCCCATGCGCTCGGCCGCCTCCACCTGCAGGCGTTCGTCGATCAGCGCCTTCAGCGCCAGTTCGCGCACATCCCCCGGTGCGCGCAGGATCTGCATGAAGCGGGCGCGCTGATCGAGCTCATAGCCGGAGACGACCTTTTCATTCACCTTCGCCACCGGGGCAAACGGCCCCCCGGCGCGGGTCGGCGGGGCGATCAGGGCAAGGATCGCGGCCAGCAGCAGAAGAAGGGCGGCAAGAGGCAGGCTCGGGCCGCGGAGGGGGGGGTGCTTTGTGGCACTCATGGCACGGGTTCTTTCCTGTTCGTCACGTCAGTTGCAGCGTCTTTTCCGGCGTCAGTTCATGATCCGGCGGCAGCGGCGGGCAACCGCGCCGGCCTCGGGCCCGGTGCCGAAGCCGATGAGCGCCACCGTCATGTCAAAACGCGTGGTCGGCTCCACACTAACGGAGGATGTGAAGCGACGCGAGAGCGAAAAATCGACGGAAACGCACTCGTTGCGGTATTGCAGCCCGGCGGCGGCGCGCGCGGCGCGCCCGGCATCGAAATCATAGCGCCAGCTTGCGCTTGCGCGCCAGTAGTCGTTGAGCCGCCAGGCGCCGTCCATCACCCATTCCGAAGTGTTGCTCTGGGCCTCCCAGATATAGCCGGAGGCGATGTCGAAGCGCGCATTGCGCCAGGTGAGGAGGGTTTCATTGCGGGTGAAGCTCAGATCGTCATCGAAGAGCGCGCGGTTGGCGAGGGAGAGGTTCCGGCGCGGCAGATTGATCTCGCCCATCACCAGCCAGTCCGAGGCGGTGCCGGAAAGCCCGCTTGCGGGAGCGAACTGGCCGAGATTGCGCCCCCGCAGCACCCGGCCCACGGTGAGCGCGAAGGCGCGCCCGGAAGGATCCTCGCGCCGCCAGGTGAGGCCGATATTGGCGCGCAGCCCCTCTTCGCGCCGGTCGGCGCCGGGGAAGCGGGAAAGGGCGAAGAGATTGCCCTCGTCGAATTCGACAAGGGTGCTGTCTTCGTTGGGGTGGTCGGGAGCGGTGCTTTCGCTCCAGTAGAGCTGGAGCACCGGCTCGATCAGATCGGTGCTGCCGTTCGGATTGCTCCGGCGCATCGGCCAGCGCAGCTCGGCGCCGAGATAGGGGGCGAATTCGCTGCTGGTTTCGGGCCAGGCGGGATCCTGGCGCACGATGTAGCTGTCGGCCGCCAGCCCGGCCATGGCGGAAAGTACCATGCCGTTTTTCAGCAGCCCGCTCCGGCGCCAGTCCAGCCGCGCGGTGAAGCGGCCCATGTCGCGCCCCGGATCGCCCGCCACATCGGAGCTGCGGTAATGGCCGTGGCTTTCAAGGCGGAAATCGAGCTGGCCGCCGATCAGCGCGGGGCTCATGCGCCGCCAGAAGAGGGAATCGCTCACCAGCGAGGGCAGGGTATCGTTGTTTTCGCCGGCCCTGAGCGAGCGGAAATGGCTCATGTTGATGCGGATCAGGCTGTCGCGCCGGGCGCGGTGGATGTCAATTGCGGTTTCGAGGCGGTCCTTGTCGGAAAATTCGTATTCCAGCAGATAGGCGGGATCGGAGACCGTCTCGATCCTGAAATCGAGGCGGAAATCGCGCGGCAGATCGAAGCCGCCGCTGCCGAAGAGGAAGCTGCGGGTTTCGCCGGGGCGCAGATCATCGCGTGAAAAGGCTCCGCCGAGATTGATCTCGCCGCGGGCCCAGTTCTTGCGCAGGCGGTATTCGAGCGTCGTGGTCTTTGCGGAAAGGTAGGGGGTGAGCAGAAGATCGGCGTAGCGGCCCATGGTGATGAAATAGGGGGCCTTGATGCCGAAGCCGAGCTTCGAGGTGCTGCGCATCTTGGGCACCAGAAAGCCGGTGGCGCGCTTCAGGGTGGGATCGGGCAGGCGCAGGCGCGGCAGCCAGAAGACGGGGATGTCGAGCACGCGCAGCTGGGCGTTTTCGAAATGCAGCTGGCGCTCCTGCTGATCGTGGATCACGCGCCGGGCGCGGATCTCCCACAGTGGCACCGGATCGAGCCGGCAGACCTGGCAGGAGGAGGCAACGCTCTTGTAGAGCTGGGTGTAGCGGCCGTCCACGCGGCGGATCTCGGCGGCGGCGATCTGGAGACGGCGCGAAAGCACGAGGCGGGCGCCCTGCATCATGCCGTTCCTGAGATCGGCGGAAAGCGCGGCCTGATCGGCGAGGATCATCGTTTCGCCGCTTTCATCCTCGATCAGGATCGGGCCCTCGATATGCAGGATATCGCGGGCTTGATCATAGACGACCCGCGCCGCGCGCAGGCGGGTGCCCGAGGCCATGGCTTCCACATTGCTCTCGGCGATCAGCCGCGCATTGCCGGCCGCATCGCGCTCGATGCGGATGCTGTCGGCGGTGAGGATCGGGGGCGCTGTGGCGGGCGCGGGGGCGGTTTGCTTTTCCGGTGCGGGGGCGGGCGCGGCGCTTTCGGCCTGCCCCGAAGTGGCGGGCAGGGCGGCGAGCAGGCCGGCAA